>PFOA01000067.1 GCA_002792275.1 Candidatus Saccharibacteria bacterium CG_4_10_14_0_2_um_filter_52_9
TTTTGTGCTGGTTTTAAGGTTGACGCTTGCTTATGGAATGACTTGTGAAAGTCAATGTTCATAGAGAGTTTAAGTAGGCTTCTAGCTCGGCCTTATTGGTAGTTCGGGTGATATTTTTGCCGGCCTTGTAGTCGGCCTTTGCTTCGCGCATAAGCTTTTCTAGGTAAGGAGTAGGCTCAAGCGTGGGTGATAACACCACGCGACCTTCTTTAACAGCCTGTTTAAGAATGACCGTTACAAAGGCACTAATAGACAAGCCAACGGAGGCGGCAAAATCCGCTACTTCTCTTTTGGTTTTATCGTCGGTTCTAATGCTTAGTAACGCGTTACTCATAATGCTTACATTGTATAGCAAACGTAATCTCTAAGTCAACACTAATGCCACTGCTAGAGCAGGTATAGTCTTATTTTGCGTAAGCTCGGGTCACACATACCTGCATTAGGTAGCGGTATGTAATTCCGTTGCTTTTCGTCAATTGCGTTTTCAATATTTTCTCCTGGAATCAAGTCAAGGCGTTCATTTTTGTACACAAAACAGCCACCTCGTTCATATATTTTTATTGGTACGGTGGCGGCTAGGACAAGTAGGATGAGACAGGTGCCAGCAACAATAGTTATCTTGTACATGAAGGGATTGTATCAAAATAGACTGGCGAGAAGCCATAGTGCTTGACCAGTCCTCTTGACGGTGGTTATACTCAGACAGAGGTGACAACATTAAAACAATTCAACCACTTAGCCAGCCACAACCAGCCGAACCGCAACCAAAAGAAGAGCCATTTGAAAAACCCGATTCTACAGATAGCAATGTGAAATCCCCCGCTATCCGAGATTCATTTTCCGATACGCCAGTCCGCCAGTTTAACGAACATGACGACCAGTTCATTCATACCGCTAGACAGTCGGCCGATCATAGCCAACCTTCTTCGTATGAGATAGCTCAGCTTCCTAAAATGGTCTACGTGGTTGCAATATTAAGCTTGCTATCGGCAATAGTTAGCTTCATATTTGCTTACGATAGTTTGAGCTTTGTGATTGCTATTTTCAGCTTTGTTATAGCTATCGGGCTGTTACTACGCTTTAATCTCGCCAGAAAAATTACTATAGTGTTGGCGCTAGTTTCTGTTGTTATTAGTGTGGTCGTGTTAACCCAGATTGCGCATTTTAAAAGTCAGACCGCCCAAGCTTTTAGGCAGTTACACCAAGCCTATAACAGCTCGTTCGTTGCTAATAATGACCCGATTGCCCAATCTACGGGCGACCAGCAGTATTATTCACAGGCACTCGACACTGCCTACAGCATTAAGCTAAAACGTATCGATAAAATGAGAGCAACTGTTATTTGGACAGCCGTGTTCTGCTCTGCCGAGGCTTTATACTTTCTAAGCCCTAGGGTTAAAGCGGCTTACGAAAGCTAATTGCTGATAATCGGCGAGTCATCGAGTCGAAATTTTAAATATAAGACTGCGAAATCTCAACTATAGTATTTAATCGCAAAACCGATAATTCCAATCAAGGATAGAATAATCCCTGCTGTAGCCATGCGCCACTGCTTCCGGACTGAGATTAAGCCAGTTAGTATACCGCCAAGGCCCGCCCCTATCGCTAAGGGCGAACCGAGGAAAAAGAGAAAGCTGGCGCCAAGCGGCTCTGGATTATTTGCTTGGGAACGAAATGAAGTAAGGTACAGCAAGAAATATCCTAGAGTAAACGCCCCGAGCCATAACGATATTTTGGCTTCTATATTATTCATTGGCTTGATTATAACAAATTACTTATCTTTGGCGGGCCCGACCGGATTCGAACCGGCGATCTCCTCCGTGACAGGGAGGCGTGATAGGCCTCTTCACTACAAGCCCTTGCCTATAACAGGGGTAATCATAGCAACTACCGCTGTAAAAAGCAAACTTTGTATTAGAACTTGATGTACTGGTGGCCGGGTTGTTTGGCCTGTAGTGGCTTAACGTAGGTAGTGATGTCCTTGAGATTGAACTGGATGTGGGCGGCGTGCAGACTGCTGCCGGTGGTATCGATAACTTTGGCGATATCCAGACTGTAGCCACTGTTGATCACGCCGGAAAGCTGACCGGGCTTGAGTTTGAAGAGTGCGGCTGTTGTGGCCGGTGGGATTTCGCGGGTGCCGGGTATTACCGGTGCCGGGTATTGGCCGCCACTGCCCTTGGTTAGCGGATCATCGGACAGCTGGGCGGCCAAGGCGGCAAAATCCGCCCCGCCCTTGAGCTGGGTGAGCGTGTCGCTGGCCAGCTTGGCGGTACCGGTGTCGAGCCTGGCCACTACGGCTTGCTGTAACAATTGCTGTTTGAGCTCACGCTTAAAGTCGGTCTCTCTCCAACCCCAGAATTCGTTAAGTACTTCCCTGAAGACGCGGTCGTTACTGCCCAGGCGATTCTGGGTGCGAACCAGTGTAAGTTGGTTGCTGACGGCCTGGTCGCTGACACTAACACCGCTCTGGTTGGCCAGTTGCTTGATGTAGGCATCCTGAACCACTTGATTCATGGCCTGCTGTTTGAGGCGTTTGAGCTGAGCCTTGCCGTCTTTGGTGGAGAAGTTGGTCTGTTGCTGGGTTTGGTAATAATGCATGTTACGGCGTAGCTCAAACAGATAAGATTCGTAGCTAACCCAGGTGTGCCCGGCCTTGGCTACCGGGAACGGGATTATACGTGTGACGTCATAACTAAAGGTTGAGGTGCTCTGAAATTTATAGAGTGCCAGGCCGGTGATGGCAAAAAAGCTGATAATCACCAGGGCCAGCAGTGCCAGCGAGATGCGTACCACGCGGTGCTTGGAGTGCTGCAGAGGATAGATGTACTTTCGAGCGCTGGATAGTACTTCTTCACGGTGTTCACCAACGGTTTCATTGGTAATCCGCGGCACATTACTCAGGGCGTCGCTAACTTTCTGTTCGTCGGTTTTTTTGCGCACAAAAGAACGCTTTACGGCTGCAGGCAGCTGGGGTTTCTTAAGTCTCTTGGGTTTCTTCATTAGTTTTGCTCGGGTGTTGGGCTGAGCCGGCCGGGTACTGACTAATCGTTACTTGTTCGTCGCGCAGAATACTGAGGAGCTGCTTTTGAATCTGCGCCGGATGGTGCACATCATGAATTATCAGATCCCCCACGTATGTCTGCATCTTTATTGTACCAAATCCCAGTAAGGTTTCCTGCAGACCGGAGACTTCGTAGTTCACGGATTGAATCTGAGCCAGCCCAAGATCAGCCACTGCCCGGTGGAACAGGCGCTTTTGGGTGATCTGAATAAAGCGCTGATCGGTAATAATAAAGACGCTGAAGTGCCAGCTGATCCAGCTGGGCGCGAACACCAGCAGTCCCAGCACACAGCCAGCCGCCAGGCCGCCAAAGAAGAAACCAAAGCCCAGATCGGGCTTTACGGCCGCCGGCAGGACGCCTATAAGCGGGCCGAGCATGCCTAGCACCAGGCCAACACGCATCACGATCGGGTGTTTGCGGAATACGAACAAAACCTCTTCATTGTCGAGTTGATCTTCAAAGTATTTTGGCTTTGTTTGTTCGGCATCTGCCATAAGCGTATTGTATCAGTAATTAGCCTGCCTGGTATCCCCGAGAGGAGTCGAACCCAAAACATTCCGGTGGAATGTTTTTGATGACACGAGCGAAGCGTCGTTCAGAACCGTGGTATCCCCGAGAGGAGTCGAACCTCTATCTGCTCCTTAGGACGGAGTTATTCTATCCATTGAACTACAGGGACGAGCGAGGTGTATTTACAATTTGTGTTTACATGAATTGTATATCACCGAGTGAGTTCCAGTCTGCGTAGCAGACAGGGACCTGCCAGTATTTTACAGTATCGGCTCTTCTTATGTGCCTACAAGCCGAGGGCGCGCCTAAGTTCGTCATCCAGACCCTCGGGATTATAGGTTTTGGTCGCTGAGTCATAGTAGGGCGGCCGTTCGTACCCTGGAGGCGGTAGTGGCTTTAGGTCAATCATGTTTTGCAGACCCATCTTTTCCAGCAATGCCACCCGTATAAAGTTGCTACGCGACATGTAATTTGCTTTGGCGGCCTGGTCGACTGCTTGCAGGAACTGTGCCGGCATCGATATGTTCATTCTGACCAGTGATACACGCATGATACACGGAGTGTATCACCGCTTAAAACCTAAGGCCTAACCCAAACGTCAATAATTAATCAAAATTTAATGAAATGGGGGCAAAACGCCGCAAAACGCCTAAAATCAAGCACGTTCGCCGTCCTCATATATATGTACGTATTCGGATTTGTCGTAGGCGAACAATTCTGCATCGCTGAAGAAGTGGGAAACCTCGGACTGGCCGCTGGCCTTGGAATCGGAGGCGTGGATCAGGTTGCGGCCGGTACCGATGGCCAAGTCACCCCTGATAGAGCCGGGCGAAGCCTGACGCGGGTTGGTAGCCCCAACCAGCGTACGAACCGATTCGACGCATTCAAAACCCTCCCATGCCATCAGCACAACCGGCGAACTCTTCATAAATTGTTCAAGGCCGGCGTAAAAGTCTTTTTCGACGTGCTCGGCGTAGTGGGTGCGCAGTACGGCTTTATCTAAACCGGCCATTTTCAGGCCGATCAGCTTAAGCCCTTTTTGTTCGAGACGGGTAATGATGGTGCCGATCAGGCCGCGTTGTACGGCATCGGGCTTGGCGATAATGAGGGTTCGTTCCATCGGTAAGGATTCCTGTTTAATTACTCCTAGTTTAACAGATAGTTGCTACAATGAGGTTATGCTATTCGCCAAAGCAAAAACCGATTTTCTGGAATACCTCGAAATCGAGCAAAACCGCTCGCAGAAAACTATCCAGAATTATGATCACTATCTCACCCGTTTAATAGACTTTGCCGGCGATATTAAAATCAGCGACATCGATGCCGAGCTAATCCGCAAATGGCGGCTATGGCTCAACCGCCTGGGCACCAATACCTCCGATGAGCTCGGCAAGGCCACCCAGAATTACCACCTGATTGCCCTGCGCAGTTTTTTGAAATATTGTGCGAAGCGCGATATTCCAGCTCTAACCGCCGATAAGGTCGAACTGGCCCGAACCCAGCGCAAACAAGTAACTTTTTTAAACGAAGAGGAGCTGGGCCGGATTTTTGACCAGCCCGACCTGCACACCCCAGCCGGTTTGCGCGACCGCGCCATTCTTGAACTACTATTCAGCAGCGGCCTGCGTGTCAGCGAGCTGGTTAGCCTGGATCGTGACAACATCAATCTAAAGCGCCGCGAGTTTATGGTTCGCGGCAAGGGGCAGAAAGATCGGCCGATCTTTATCAGCCAGGAGGCCGCCGGCTGGGTTGAGCAATATTTGAACCAGCGGAAAGACACGGTGCGGCCTTTATTTGTACGCTACAGCGGCAGTAAGCAAGTTGATTTATCCGGCAACTTCCACCGTCTGACAGTCCGCAGTGTCCAGCGCATCGTTGCCCGCTATGCCCTGCTGGCCGGCATTACCAAACATGTCAGTCCGCACACCTTGCGCCACTCTTTCGCCACCAATCTACTGATGAACGGTGCCGACATCCGCAGTGTCCAGGCCATGCTCGGCCACAGCAACATCGCCACCACTCAAATTTATACGCATGTCACCGATCCGCACCTCAAAGCGGTGCACGAGAAGTTCCATCATAAGTAACTACTAGTTAACAGCCGGGTTGCACTGGCTGATATCGCTGGCGTTGGTGCCGTCAGCCGAATTGGGTGCGAGTTGAAGCTGTTTACAGAGATTGCCAGTTGTTTCCAGGCTAAAGTCCGGGTGGTCGTAGCCGTTCTGGGCTGGTATGCGGGCCTGTACCCGACGCAATACATCCTGGGATTTGCCGGTGGAATCCACTACTGTCTGAGCATCCTTGATACGCAGCAGGTTACCGTCACTATCGTAAGCTGTAATCGTAACTGCGGCTTTACCATATATGGAACGCATATTTAACAGGTAGAACGTGGAGTTTAAGCCGGTAATCTTAACGTTGCAGTGGCGCGGCTTACTGGCGCTATTGCACTGACCCTCTACAATACCGCCGCTATCATTTATCCCCTTATATTGACCATAGGAAGATGACGGATAATTTGCTAGTGCCGAAGTTGCAGTAGTTGAGCCCTTAGGGTACAAGAAGGCGCTGTAGGTACTACTAATAAAAGAGTTGCGATCGACAAAGCCGCTGGCCAGCGGAGTCAGCCCGATACGTAGCACCGGCGCTAGCGCTTCAGTAACTGAGCCGCTGGTTCTGGACCATTGTGAGGCTGGCTTGAAGGGCGTGCCGGCACCGGTAACAAATGGTGCGCTACCGGCACTATCATTCCAGCTAATAACCAGTGTGGCTATGAGCTTCTGGGTAGTCGGAGCCGCGGCATCCACACCTAAGATACGCACCGCCTTGGACTGTTCGGTATCTATCGAGCCGTACTCCAAGCTCTTGGGTGCCGGATCAATTGTTAGACAAGTATAGCTGGAGGCTGTATTGTCACTAATCTGGTTGTTGGTCAGAAAGCCAGCGGCTTGTTTTTGCGTAGCGTCCCAGCCCGATGCCGCCGTTTGACGATCAATAAAGTCCTGAGAAAAGGGTTCGCAAGTGTCTTTTGCCAAGGCATAGCCAGCATTAATAGCCTTGGAGGCGTCATTTAAACCGGTTTCGGCGGCGTAATAGGCCTGCTTGCTAAGCTGCTTATCGAGGGCGCTGCGTTGTTCGCGGCGCATTAGCTGGGCAAAGCCCACCGTCATCAGGCTAAGAACCAATACCAGTACCATAGCAATTACAAGCGCCGAAAAACCTGCCTCGCTAGTCCTTACAGTCGATCTGGAAGCTTTCATAAGCAATATTATACCCTACTTTATCCTTCTGTTAACACTGTTGCTGAGTTGGGAGGTGCCGCAGAACTGGGTGCCTGGCCCGCCTTTGCAGGTAGTACTGCTGGCATCTGTGAATAAGTCGCTGTCGCCATACGCCATGTTGACATCAATTTGGTAAACATCCGAATCGGTTGGGCTTTGGGTAATTGCAAGTTTCGTCAGACGTATATGTTCCGGTATCATTTCATAGCCCTGTGTAGCCATGTTGACGCTATCGTTACTGATATCCAGCGCTGTGCAGGTGCCCACATTGGGTAGAGTGTCCCGCCACAGAACATGTGGAGCCGGTGTGCCAGTAGTATCGGTGGTTCCCAGTTCACGGTTCAGCACATAGCTATAGCGGGTTGAACCTATACAGAAAGCATTGATTAGGGTGCCGGCAACATGCAAGTCAGGTGCCATTGACAGGTCATCGCCACTGAACTGCAAAGATGACGAAACATCGACTAACGCATTCCGGGTAGCATTCTGCAAACTAGCGCCGTTTACGCCCTTGGTATACAGGGCACCTATTTGTATCAATATCACCGTGCCCATAAGCAAAATAGTTGACAGTACCATCAGAGCTATCATGAGCTCAACAATAGTAAACCCGGTATTGGCAGCCAGCTTTTTGATCTTCATTATCTTCTTTTTCGACCCATGGTCCTCACCCTGTAAGCATTACCATTACAGTATAGCATCACTGATTGAGTGGCAAGAGGTGCAATCAGGCCTAGACCCTGTTACTGACCCGTGTTACCATAAGCATATAAACTTGAGGCATCCGATGAAACTACCGTCAAAAAAAATTGTTATTATGCTCAGTGCTACTGTCGCCATCGGCGCAGCCGCTGGGTCAGGCCTGACCTACTATTTAGTTAAAAGTGATGGCTTCGGCAACCAACGCGGTAATCCAAGCTTAACAGCGGCGCCTACCTCTATTAAGCCTGATAAATCAAAAGAGAACACCGAGGTACCCGTAGCAACCATAGCTCATGATTTTAAAAAGTACCTTGGTTTGCAGGTAATCGCTAAGGGCAAAATAGCCAAAACCTCTGGCAATCCCCCCTACATATTGGTTTCTGAAGATAATAAGTCCTCGCTTGTAGTAGACGCATCTGATCTCAAGGTGAAGCTAGACAATTATCAGGGTCGCCAGGTTAAGCTGACGGGAACCATAAAGTTTGTTGATATAGGCAACAAGCACTTCTCGCTGGGTATCAAGGCTTCTTCCCTTAAATACTAAGTAGAGATAGAGAGTGAAGTGATAGCGGCTTAGGTGGGACACACGTTACGCGTGTGGGTCTGATCATAGTATTGAGTCTCGTCCCAGTTATTGTAGTGACTGCCGGTGACTTGCCATGCATAGTAATCCCACCAGTCGTCGTAAACGTATAGGTAATACCAACCAGCGTAGGAGAACCAAGCGACTTGATAGTGTGTTGAATCTGTCCATTGCGTTGCTATAGTCCAGCCACTCCTGTAGGCAGGGTGACCCGCGCTAACCGTTTCTGGGGACGAAGAGCTTGTCCAGTGATAGCCATTTGGGGATCTGACCGCACTAGCATATAACACCCATCCATAGTCATAAACTAAATCGCTATGGTGTATTATTCGGGATTCATGTGTTATGTAAGTTTCGGTGGTGCACTGTGGCTGTAATTTAGTATCTATTTGAGGGGTAGTATTGGCGGCTATAGGACCGCCGGTGGCAGCGCTGGGGTTTGGCGCACAAACTATATAGTTCGCCGGAGCTGTAACGGTAGCTTTATAAGTGCCGTCGGGGTCAATGTTCTGCGAGAAAACAGCAAAAGACGTGCTGTCTGTAGATACGGTTTGCTCAGTTCCGGCACCATTGAGTTGCTTTAGCTTGACGGCTATACCGCTACCACCGGCTTGTGTCGCGGCATTGCCGCAACGTGGCGTGGTGTTATCGGCGTTAGGCGGTATTTTATACACCTTAACTCTAATGACCTGCGGATATATCTTCATGTCTATTTGGGGCGTGGGGTCGGCAGTAGTAGGACTGACCGCCGGCGAACTTGGATTCGGCGGACATATTCTATGCCCGGCCGGAACAGCCGTAATAGTGGCTATGTAATGACCGTTCTGGATTATGTTATTGGTGAACGTCCAAGTTGAACTGCTATCTGTATCATGAGTTTGCTCCAGCCCTGATTCGGTTTGTCTCAATTTTACTGTGCTGGCACCCGAGCTTATTTGCGTGGCGCTTGCATCACATGCTGGCGTTGTGCCACTGGCGGTAACAGGTATTTTGGATACTTTAACTTTTACCTGAGATGCCACGTCAGACAGCGGAATGCCTTGGGTAGTAGTTGCTGATAACGGATAGGTTCGATAGGTCATTTCGACCTGTTGTCGTGGCAGGCCGTTGATGCCGTCCCACCGGACACGCACATCGTACAAGCCACCGGCCGATGGATCGGCACTGGCAGGCGTGTATGTAATGCTTGTGTAATAGCGACCGTCCGGAGACACACAGCCGTTTGTCCCGGTCGGGTATTTCGTAAAGTCATCTGTAGCAGCATTCGGATCGACTGCTGTATAGCCGCTGCCGAAAGGATCACTAATCGTAGTCGTTCCCGTCATACAGAATGGCACGGTTTCAAACACGTCGGTCTTTTTTTCAATGGCGGCTTTAATCTGCTCGACCTGGGTACTGAGAACGCCTACTGCTTCCGAATGCTCCTGAGCGTTGCGTGACTGGCCCAAACCTCGGGTAGCAATAGCATAAGCAGTCGAAAAAGCCAGGCCCAGCACTGCCAGTACGATTAATACCTCAACGATTGTGTCACCAGCCGTGCTACGAATTCGCCAACGCTTAATCATGCCGGGCACCCTGCTATCTGGGCATTGCTTATCTGAATAGCCGTAGCCAGGCGTTGTCCGCCACCGCCGCCAATTTTGAGAGTTCCATATTGGCCGCTGCCATTGTCCAAGCACAGTACAATATTCGGATTTGATAGTCTGTTGGCGTCGGTCATAACATCAACCGGTATATGAGTAGCCATGCTGGCTTGAGTGTCATCACCCGCCGCGTCGCCTGTAGGTGTAGCCGATCCGGGCACGGCCACCACAGTTACATCTTGCGAGCCTGATTGCAGACGGTTACTCTGGCTGGCATATGCACCGAAGCTACCAAAAAAGCCTATGCCGTTAATCGGCGTACCGTTGCTTTTCATGCTTCTAACACGCACCCCCCACTGCAGGGTCTTCTTATCGGTCAGGTCAAAACCGGCACCATAAACCGGCACTGGCTGGGCTTCTGCAAAAGTTGTTGATAGCGTGCCGTCACTTGGGCTTATTTTGTACTGCCGCCCGGCCACGCTAAAAACGTTATAGTCCTTGCCGTCACTGCCCGCCACCCGGAACTGCATAACCTTACCCAGAAATATACAGCCTATATTTGCGCCCTGGCCGGCTCCTGTACCAGGATCCAATTGTGGAGCAGCACCGCCAATTACCCTGCAGATAAAATTGTTATTGGAAGGATAAAAGCCGTTGCTGACGTCATTCATAACCTGCTGAACCTGGGTATTAATATCATTTATGCCCTGTCTGAACTCGCTTTTTGACTGCTTACCAGATACGAAGGCGGCGGCCATAATAAACATGCCCCCCGAAATAGCCAGAAAAAGCATTACTTCCAGTATAGTATAACCCCGTGAATCGTGGCGGGCGCGCATATTGAAATTATAGCATAAGCTTTAAGGGGTAAACGGTAGAAAAGTTTTCTTGTACCATAGCAAAATCGCCTGGCCGAACAATTGAACGACAATTGTGGCAATAATCAGGAACGGCCCGAACGGAATAATACTGTTGCCCTTGAGGCGTTTAGTAGCCAACATTGGCAAGCTGATCAGACTGCCCAGCAAAGCAGCTGTAAATATTAGCAGTAGGCTCCGAGCCGGCGTACCGACCACCAGCCCTAATAATCCGCCCAGTTTTACATCGCCGCCGCCAATCCATTTGCCGTCCGATGCCTGGAATAAGAGATAGAAAATCCCACCGCCAACCACTACGGCTAATACAGTATCCAGTATTGCCCTTAACGGATGGTCGGCGGCCACTATGGTCACAACTGCCATTAGACCAGCTAGCACGCTCAACGGACGCATAATTCGGTCTGGCAACAACAGCCAGCGCAGATCATAGACAATCAGTGCCATAAAGCCAATCAGTAGAGCCAGCCATAGTACAAATATAACTTTTTGCGAGCCGTCAAACGCCACCGGCCACCATATATATGAGCCTACGAACAACGCCGCGGATACCAGTTCAACCACAGGATACTGGCTCGAAATAGTTTGCCCGCAGTAACGGCACCTCCCTCTCAGGCTGAGCCAGCTCAGCACCGGCAACAGGTCTTTGGCAGCCAGCTCGTGCTTGCACTGCGGGCACATCGAGCGACCTCGGCTGAGCGACAGCCGTTTTAGATACTTCTTATCAGGTGACTTATTTTTGGTTTCGGTGGCCTGCTCACGAACGCGCCATACCAGCGCGTTCACAAAACTGCCAAAGGCCAGTCCCAACACAGTCAGTGCTACATAAATCATTAGCATAATGTTATCACAAAAGAGAACCGACCCTCTGGCGGCCGGTTTTCTTAATTAGGTGCCCTGACTTTCTATGTTTCTTGGCACTGGGGAGACTGGCCACTTTGTGTCTCAAGAGTATAAAGTGCAACAACATTCCGCGAGGAAGCATTTGTATTTACAGCAGCCCCGACGGTTACCTTATCGCATTTTGCGAAACTTAGGATGGTAACTTTGTCAAAATTGTTAGGATTTGCTAACGAAGTGGCTGATGTATTCTTAGTGAAGCTGATATTAGCAGTGGCATTATCGTAACTAGAAAGTTTTGTCTCTTTAATAAAGCAACTGGCTGTTGTTCCGTTACATGTAGCTGGTAGTTGGCCATTATTATTGGAAACATACTCGGAAAGAGCACTTAACAGTGAGCCGACATCATTCTTGCGCTGTGTATTACGGCTATTGCGTTGCAATGATGGTACCGCCAGGAAGACGATTAACATGATCAGGCCGGCGATTGCCAGCACGATCATGACTTCGATGATGGTAAAGCCTTGGTTTGATTGTTCTAGTTTGGATTTCTTTAGTGTCAGTTTGTTTAGCATTGCAAGTGCCCCTTTGCAAATTATTGTAACGGTTATGGTTTGATTCTAGGCATTTACTGGATAAAAAGCAAGTACTTTATCGCTATTGCCTATCCTCCGAAGCCGGATTGGTTTACCAGGCCATAGATTGGCAATAGGATGGCCGCCACAATAGTAATGGCCATGATGCCCATGATGATCATCATGACCGGCTCAATGATGGTGCTAATGGCCTTAATTTCGTTGTCGACCTCTTTTTCATAGTAGTCGGCAACTTTGGCCAGCATGGTTTCCATCGCACCGGACTGTTCGCCAATGCGCAACATGTTTGGTACCAGTTCCAAGAAGTTGGGGTCATTATCCAGGCTGTCCGACAAGGCCTTGCCACCCTTAACTTTTTCCATAGCTCGATGCAGTGATTTTGATATGTGAACGTTATCAACGGCGTCGGCGGTAATATCCAGCACCTGGATAATCGGCACGCCACTGGCTACCAAAGTTGTGCCGGTACGGGCAAAGCGAGCCATATACATCTTCATAAACAGTGTCCCTATTGGCCAGGCACGCATTTTGGCGCGGTCGATAATGGTGCGGCCGCCCAGGGTGCGCGCCCAGCGCGAACCGAAGAAGATGGCCAGTCCCAGCAGGATTAATATCAGCCACCAGAAGTGAGTTACAAGGTGTGAAACGCCCAGCAGAACCCGGGTTACAAGCGGTAGTGAAGCGCCCTTGATGCCGGCGTAGATGCTTTCCACCTGCGGCAGAACTTTGACTATCATAAACGTAACTACGCCCATCATGACCAGCAGTACGATGCCTGGATAAATCATCGCGCCGCGTACCTTGCTCACTATGTCGGCGTCTTTTTCCTGCTGGTCGGCCAGGCGCTCCAGGCCACTGTCCAGCGTACCGGAGGTTTCGCTGGCGGCAATCATACTTATATAGACGCGGTTAAAGACTGTGGGGTGTTTTTCCAGTGCCGCGCTAAACGAAGTGCCGGCTTCAACATCGGTAATGACCTCATTAATAACAACTTTGAGAGGCTTGTTGGAAGTTTGCTTGGCCACACTGCGCAGAGATTGCGAAAGCGGCAGTCCGGCGTTAATTAGCGTTGAAAGTTGGCGGCTGAACAGCACCTTGTCTTTGGTTTTGATGCGCTGGAAGCGGTGGCCGGTACTGCTTTTTTCCAGTTCGATACTCAGCGGTGTCAGGCCTTCGCCGCGGATCAGCTTGGCGGCGGCCTGTTCGTTGTCGGCCTGGACCTGAGCCTTAACTTTTTGGCCGGTGGTGGCATTTTTAGCTTCGTAGTTATAGGTCAGCATCTGTTAGCTCCTCATTAACCGATCGAGCTCGTCGATATCGACGGCAAAGTTACGAGCCTCGTCATAGCTTATTTTACCCTCGTGGATCAGGCTAACCAGAGTTTTGTCCATCGATTGCATACCAAACTCGGCGCCGGTTTGAATAACGGCCTCCAGCTGGTGGGCTTTGCCTTCGCGGATGATGTTGCGCACGGCCGGCGTGGCAATCAATATCTCGGCGGCAGCAATCCGGCCACCACCTATCGATGGAATCAGACGCTGTGACACGATGGCCATCAGGATATTAGACAGCTGAGCCCGGATTTGGGGCTGTTGGTGTGGCGGAAAGACGTCGATCATACGGTCGATACTCTGCGAGGCGCTGTTGGTGTGCAGAGTGGCAAACACCAGGTGGCCGGTCTCGGCGATGGTAATAGCGCTGGCAATGGTCTCCAGGTCGCGCATTTCGCCGATCAGCACCACGTCGGGGTCTTCACGCAGGGCACTGCGCAGGGCGGCGCTGAAGGAATAGGTATCGTAGTGGACTTCACGCTGGACGATGACCGATTTTAACGACTTATGGGTGAACTCAATCGGGTCTTCGATGGTAATGATGTGCTTGCTTTGCTCTTCGTTGATCTTGTGGATCAGCGCCGACAGCGAGGTTGATTTGCCACTGCCGGTCGGGCCGGTAACCAATACCAGGCCGCGCGGGAATTCAGCAAATTTATTAACGATTTGCGGCAGGCCAAGCTGTTCAATGGTGCGGATATCGTTAGGAATCAGGCGCATAGCGGCCGCCAGGTTGCCGCGCTCATGAAAGGCGTTAACGCGGAAGCGACCTAGGTCGCCGTAGGCAAAACTAAAGTCAAATTCTTTATCTTTGAGCAGAATCTGCTTCTGGTCTTCGTCTAAAATGGCAAATACCAGGGCTTCTACCGCTTCTTCGTTCAGAGAATCAGCACCGGTCACCGGCACCAGCGAGCCGTCTACGCGTAGCATCGGCGGCAGGCCAACCTGAAAATGAAGGTCGGAGGCCTTCTTTTTG
The DNA here is from genome assembly GCA_002792275.1 of Candidatus Saccharibacteria bacterium CG_4_10_14_0_2_um_filter_52_9. Lineage (GTDB taxonomy): Bacteria > Patescibacteriota > Saccharimonadia > Saccharimonadales > UBA4665 > UBA5150. The sequence goes on from PFOA01000067.1 coordinate 14,343, forward strand.
ATAACTTCATCGAGTAGTGTTTCTATTCTTGGTTGTTGTGATGCCATATGTGCTTGTCCCACCCTTCTCTGGTTTAGGCGTTATCCTCGGCAGCCACTCGGTTAACTTCGTCGAGTGTGGTGCGGCCGTCCAAGGCTTTCAGATATCCATCCTGGCGCATAGTGATCATGCCATTAGCCTGAGCGACTTTTTCGATCTCACCGCTGGTGGATTGCTTCATGATCAGACCCTGGATGGACTCCGATACTTCGAAGACCTCAAACAGACCCATGCGGCCCTTGTAGCCGCCCGGGGTTTCCGGCGTATCCGTCCCCTTGACTAAAGTATAAGCGGTTTGGTTGGCTAAGGGCAAGCTTTTGTAGCCCAAATCCTCGGCCGCGGCGGCCATTTGGTCCTGGCTGGTCGGCAATAAGTGGCCGACAGCCGCCTGGATGGCGGTGGTTTCAGCCCCCGAAGATTGATAGGTCTGCTTGCCATCATCGGCGATGCGGCGCACCAGCCGCTGGCCAATAACCACTCGTACGGTGCTGGCAATCAGGAAAGGCTCGACGCCCATGTCCAACAGGCGCGGCAGGATGCCGGCGGCACTGTTGGTGTGCAGAGTGCTAAAGACCAGGTGGCCGGTCAGGGCGGCCTGCACTGCCAGCTGAGCGGTTTCTTTGTCGCGAATTTCGCCGACCATTACCACGTCGGGATCCTGGCGCAGAATACTGCGTAAGCCCGAAGCGAAAGTCAGGCCGACTTCGGAGTTGACCTGGATCTGGTTGATGCCATCCACCTTATACTCGACCGGATCTTCCAGGGTGACGATGTTAACAGTGTCATTTTTGATTTCCTGTAGCAGGGCGTACATCGATGTCGACTTGCCAGAGCCGGTTGGGCCGCTGGTTAGGATCATGCCGTTGGATTGCTCCAGACCCTTACGGATCATCCTAAGAGCCCGGCCGGTATAGCCCATGTCTTCCAGCTTTAACGAAGTTCCGGTCTTATCCAGTAAACGTATAACCACCTGCTCGCCCCACACCACCGGTGCAATCGCAATACGCAGGTCAATCGCCTTATCGTCAACCTGAACGGTAAACTGGCCGTCTTGCGGCGTACGGTGCTCGTCAATCTTCAGGTTGGCCAGGATTTTAATACGTGAGATAAGTGCCGGTTCGGTGTTTTTGGGCAAGCGCATAATCTCGCGCAATACGCCGTCCACCCGACAGCGGACTTTGAGTTCTTTTTCGAGTGGCTCAATGTGTACATCGCTAGCGCGATTATGGGCGGCGAACTCCAGAATAGCCGACAGCGCCTTGCTAACTGGCGAATCCTGGACAATCGTCTTGATGTTTCTGTCGGCCGCTCGCTGGGCGCCTTCGGGGCCTGATTTGGCATCAATTTCTTCGTCTTTGGTAATGTGGGCTTCCAGAGTGGCGGCTATGCGGCTGTCCAGGCGGCTATCGTACT
>PFOA01000086.1 GCA_002792275.1 Candidatus Saccharibacteria bacterium CG_4_10_14_0_2_um_filter_52_9
ATTTTTCCGACTTTGTAACCAGAGATTTTGCCATATGGTATCTGTAATTTCATACTCCTCTTAGCTTACGCCAGGAGTTTTGCTGGGCAAGAGCCATAATTAATAGCTATACTAGCAGGTATGATAGGCCAACAGCACCGCTTCCATGGTTATGGCAGTCTGCGTGGTGTCTACCAGCGCGGCAGTAATGTCCGCGGCCAGCTAATCAGCCTCAAGTTTGCCCAGCGCGACCCCAAGCGGCCATACCGTGTGGCTGTGGTTGTCAGCCGTAAGGTCAGCAAATCGGCCGTGGTGCGCAATCGCATCCGCCGCCGGGTCTATGAGCAGGTAAGACGGACAGATATATCCATACCGCCAGGAACAGACCTGGTCTTTACGGCCTTTAGTGAACAAATCGCCACCATGGAAGAGCCTAAATTGAGGGAGAGTATCACAAAACTGCTCAATGATGCATTGATGCATTGATGCAAGTGTGCTATATTGAGAACGTAAGGAGATATATGCGCACCACCATAAACCTCAACGATAAAGTCTACCGAGCCCTAAAGCTCAGAGCCGCCCAGACCGACGAAAGCATTTCGGCCATAGTCGAGGACGCCGTTAAATACCAGCTGTTAGAAGATCTGGAAGATATTGCAGATGCCCAAAGTCGCTCAAAAGAGCCGACCTATGCCTTTGACAAGCTAGTAGCGGAATTCAAAGCCGAAGGTCTGATTTAAACCGCCAGGCATGAAGAACTATCAGTTAAAGTATCGCAAGTCGGTAGCTGTAGCTAAAGACTTACGCGCGATCCAAAAAAAGCAGCGCCAGGCAATTGTTAAACGGATTGAGGCACTGGCGCAAGAGCCAAGGCCGACCGGCTCGACTAAGCTCAGGGGCACCAAAGACCTATCCCGCCTGAGATACGGCGACTACCGAGTGATTTATCAAATTGACGAAGATGTTATAAGCATTTTGATTATTAAAATCGGCCACCGAAAAAACGTCTAACGGGTCTTATAGAGCCTAACATCAGGCCAAAAACACCGGTCAAACGTGGTATAGTAAGGGTCAATGTTTACGACACTTATCGTTCAGCCGCTGTTTAACTTGCTGGTGTTTATTTATGCCCTACTGCCCGGCCACAACTTTGGCCTGGCGCTGGTATTGTTCACGATTATTATCCGCCTACTGCTTTGGCCGCTGGTCAAAAAACAACTGCACCAGGCCAGGGCGATGCGCAAACTTCAGCCGGAACTCAAAAAGATCAAGCAGGCTACTAAGGGTAACCGCCAAAAAGAATCGATGATGCTAATGGAACTCTATAAAGAAAAGGGCATTAACCCCTTTGCCACCTTCCCGGTTCTGATAGTTCAACTGATCATCCTGATTGGCCTATACAGCGGCTTGCGGAAGGTGATTGATGACCCGCACAGCCTGATTACGTTTTCGTACCCCTTCATTCAGGATCTCAGCTGGATGCAAACTCTGGCCCACAACATCCACATGTTCGACAACACCTTGCTGAGCCTGGTTGACCTGAGCCGTGCCGCCATTAATAAGGGCGTCGGCATCTACTGGCCGGCCATGATGATTGTCCTCGGTAGCGCCGTAGCTCAGTACTACCAGGCCAAACAGCTGATGCCCAACGAAAAAGACCAGCGCTCACTGCGCGCCATCTTAAAATCAGCCGGCGAGGGCAAGCAAGCCGATCAATCAGAGGTCAATGCCGCCGTTGGTCGCAACACCCGCTACCTGATCCCGGTGATGATCTTTGTCTTTACGGTCAATATCGCCTCGGCGCTGAGCCTGTACTGGCTGGTTAGCGGCCTGGTGGCCTTTATCCAGCAGAGCATTGTGCTCAACAAAGACGAAACCGAAATGGAAGCTCTGGCCGACAAGCCAAGCCGTAATCTCGCCGCCATCCCGGAAGCCGAAATTGTACCCTCCAAACCCAAAAAAAAGAAGAAGTCTAACGCCGCTAAAAAAGCGTCTAAGCGGAGGAAGTAGCCATGAACAGCTCAATGGAAGAAGCCATACTGTACGCCAAAAAGTACATCGAGGATCTGCTGTCGTTCTTTGGCCTTAACACCGACGTATACGCCACCAGCGACGACGAGGTCATCCAGCTCAACGTGCCCAGCACCCACCTCAACGGCTTTCTGATCGGCCAGCGCGGCGAAAACATGCGCTCTCTGCAATATCTGACCAGCACGGCTCTCAAAAACAACGATTACGAGCACAGCCGCGTCAATGTTGATATTGCCGATTATAAGAAGCAACGCGCCGAGCGCCTGCGCGAGCGGGCCGCCGACTGGGTTAAACAAGTGCGCGACTCTGGCCAACCAATGGACCTGGAACCGATGAACCCTGCCGACCGCCGGGTTGTCCACCAACTGGCCGCTGAGTACGGCCTAACCAGCGAATCAACCGGCAACGACCGCGACCGCCACATCGTGCTCAAAAAAGAAGAGAAAAAGGCCTAGCCCGATAATTTACTGAGAGGTTACAGGAGTTTTTCTGTAGGCGTACACGTTAACGCATCAATGTCAGGAATTTGAACGCATTCATTGACTAAGTTTGTAGCAAAAGGTAGAATATAAGGGAGAGCATCTAACGAAAGGACGACACATGTTTGCATCAAAGCTAACGGGCTTGCGGCTTAGTTCGGGTATGTCGCAACAACAAATAGCGGCTAAATTAGAAATGGCTAGAGCTACGTACGCCAACCTGGAAACCGCAAAGCGATCGCCTACACTCAAACAGATCAATAATATAGCGGCTCTTTTCGAGGTCGCGCCCGGTAGCTTAATCGACGCAAACGCCCAAGAGCTACAAGAACGTCACCCCAAAAAAATTAAGTTGAGTCAACCAAATCAAGACATCGAGCCAAGAGAAGTCGTCAAAGAAAAAGTCGAAACACTCCGCGAGGTATTACTGTACGTGCTGGATAAAGTTGGTGCCAAGCCTAACGTAGGCGAAACAGTGCTCTACAAGTTGCTCTACTTCATCGACTTTGACTATTACGAAAAAACCGGCAAATCAATTACCGGACTTACTTACATTCGCAACCACTATGGTCCGACCCCCACGAAAACGTTCGATTCGGTCGTAAAGGCTATGGAAAAGGCCGGGGAACTCGAGGTAATAGACACAAAATACTTTAACCACACCCAAAAGAAATATCTCCCAGTAAAAAAGCCAAAGCTAGAAGAAGTTAGTGCTAATGAACTGCAACACATTGATGAAGTTCTGGCTCGATTAAGCGACAAAACCGCAAGCGAACTATCGAGTTTGTCGCACAGAGATATGCCCTGGCTGGCCACAAAGGACAAAACCCCCATTAAGTATCAGCTGGCAATGTATCGAACGACTGAAACTTCCGTGAAAGAGCCTGAGGATGAACTTTGAACAAACACCCGAATTTTCAAAAGAGCTAAAAAAATTCGGTAAAAAATGGCGGCGCATAGAGGCTGACTTAAGTGTGCTAATGACGGCTCTGTCTACTATCTATGGCGGCGCTAAGGGTATCCCGGCTGAACATATAAGACAAACGTTCTTCGCGACCAGGA
>PFOA01000052.1 GCA_002792275.1 Candidatus Saccharibacteria bacterium CG_4_10_14_0_2_um_filter_52_9
ACGAGCTTACGCTCGGGGAATTGCGGTGGAAGGATTAAATTTTGGACTAAGACGTACGAGCCACCGCAGGGCTACGCCAAATTTTCCCTGGCACCGATAGAAGGTTTGTGGTGGACCGAGAGCGGGCGCAATTTTGACCTGGCGGAACCTGCCGACTGGGGCTGGACTGTCATGTTGCGTCTGCCGGAATTTGTAACCCAAGAGTACTTTACGGAAGTAGTGAAGAACCTGATAGATCGAAAGAAGAGCGATATGTTCAAGCTGGCCAGGCTGGAACGCTTTCACGAGGGCACTAGTGTTCAGATAATGCACATCGGCCCATACGATCAGGAACAGCCGAATATTGAAAAAATGCATGCCTTCGCCCGCGCCAACGGCTATGACATCACCGGTAAGCATCATGAGCTGTACTTTGGAGATCCACACCGTACGGCGCCGGAAAAACTTCGCACCATACTGCGCACGCCGATTGCCAATAAATGACAGATAAGAAGTCAGGGACCTCTAGGCTTTGGCGTACTTGTACTTGGCGTAGCGAAAGCCAAAGCCGTTCTGCTCGCGTGGTTCGCCTTGTTCTATAAGCTTGAAGCCTTCGTAATCAGGGAAGAATTGGTCGCAAGCAAAGTCGGCATCGATGTGCGTTATATAGAGCTCGTCGGCCAGGCCAGCTTCCATAACTAATTTAAAAACACCGGCACCGCCGGCAATCCACAAATCTTTACCTTTATACTCTGCCAGAAACTTCTCCAGATCGTGCACCAACGTAACGCCCTCTATCGGCGTTGTGTCGTGGGTCAGGATGTAATTTTGCCGTTCGGCCAGCGGTTTGCTCTTGTAGGCCTCGCGGAAGGTTACGCCGCCGGTCAGCACATTACCGCCGAAGGTTTTGGTCTGTTCGGTGAAAAAGTTTTCGTCTTCGGGAATATTCCAGGGTATGCCGCCATTTTTGGCCAGGCCCAGTTTACGATCAATGGCTACAATTAAACGATTCATGCTAAGTACCCATTATTCCGAATCTGGCTCAGTAAGTAAAACGAACCGGTGATAATAAGTACGTCCTGCGGAGACTCCAACAGAGCTTGCACGGCTTCTTTTTGGTCAGCAAAACTTTGGGCATCCACCCCCGCAACAGTGAATGCGGCGGCCAAAACCTCCGGATCCATGGAGCGTACCGGCAGATCCTGGCTGGTATTAAAGATGGTGGTGATTACCCTGCCTGCCATAGGGCCGAGCAGAGGCACAAGACCTTCATACTCTTTATCTTCCTTAAGAGCCAGCAAGACGGCCGGCTTCACATTCGGGTACAGCCGGTGGAAACTTTCCAGAAAGGCTATCATCTTCTGCAAGTTGTGAGCACCGTCCATAATAATAGTTTTATCGGCCAGCTGTTTTATCTCCATACGCCCGGGTATTTTTACATTCTGGGTATCGTTTAACTCCTGATTGATCAGGTGCGGCAAGTCGTTTCTTTGCTCCAGGTATTTGTAAACCCGGTAGGCCAGCAAGCGATTACGCACTTGGTAGACAGGTAAGTTTTGGGCCGGGCCGGGGTAATCGACTTTTTCGGCGGTTTCGGTAGTTATATGCAGCACCGCGCTCTGCTTTTTGACTTGGGTTTCTATTGCAGCTTGAACCTCTGGTTCCTGGCGGTACATAAAAACATGATTGCCGCCGTGGATTATGCCGGCTTTTTGGGCAGCAATTTCGGCCAGCGTTTTGCCCAGGATATGGGTATGGTCTAAGCCGATATCGGTAATCACGCAGACCTTGTCGGGGCGCCGCGCCACGTTGGTGGCATCGTAGGTGCCGCCCATACCGGTCTCCACCACTGTGTAATCCACCTCGTGTTTGGCAAACATCCACAGGGCAAAGGCGTAGAGGAGTTCAAAGTAGGTCGGTTGCTGTTTGGCGGTTTGCACGATCTTTAGGAATTCAGCCAGTTCTTTACAAAAGGTTTCGTCGGCTAATGGCTGGCCATTGATCTGCACACGCTCCGTCACGCTGTCTACGTGGGGCGATATCGTCAAGCCTGTCTTCTGGCCGCCGACCGTTAGCAGAGCCGCCATATAGTAGGCCGTGGAGGTTTTGCCGCTGGTGCCGGCAATGTGGATTACTTTGAGCTTATCCTGAGGGTTACCGAGTAGTTCCATCAACGGCCAAACACGATCCAGCACCATCTGCTCGCCCGGCATGCTGGCAACCAGCGGTACATAAGGCTGTAACGCCGCGTTTGCTTGTTGAATGGTCTTGATTGTCACCGCTGTCTTCCCCTTTGCTTCTCTGTTAAAATAGTATACGGCATAAGCACCCGTAGCTCAGCGGATTAGAGTACTTGGCTTCGAACCAAGGGGTCGCAGGTTCGAATCCTGCCGGGTGCACCATAGCGGAGTTTTCAGTTGGAAGCTCCGCTTTGTTATTTTCAAATTGCTTTTCTATAGCTGTTAATTGCTGGTAAATTAAGCTCGGCGTTGCGGTTCCAAAAGTCTGGTTTGGATAAACCGGTATTCCGGCTGCAAATACCAGTTTTTGGAACCTTACCTTATTTAACACCGGAGCATTATCCCAAATCTCACGTGCATGAGCTATGAAATGTACAGCTTCATCGACTACACGTTCCTTGTCCGTTTCGTCGGACTTCAGCTCGGCTCTTTCGAGTTCCAGTGTTTCTTTCTGAACCGTAATACGGTCGTTCTGCTGTTCGTACGTTTGATCGTCCTTAATCCGCCCCGCCATCCATCGATCGAATAGTTCGTTCTTACGCTCTTCAAAAGCAGCGATTTCGATGTCTAATTTACGCCTCTCCTCCTGAATATCACGAAAATCTTGGTTCCACCGACGAATTACTATCTCCTTGAACACTTTCAAAGCCCACTCGGACGGTACAAGGCTCTCCAGCAATGCACCAAAGTCGTCATGGGCTTTAGCTTTTGGGAGCCGTACCGTGGCTCCGTTTCTACGTTTCGTACATTTTGTGCAGTGATACGCCGAATAGGGCTTACCGAACCTGCCTTTCGACGTACTGCCCGACAACGGTTGTCCACACAGACTGCACGTTAGAAATCGCTTCATCGGCCAGTATTGTTTCAGCCGAGTAGTCAGAGGTTCTACCTTACGTTTATTACCTCTTAATATCGCTTGTATCGAGAGATACTGGTCAAGGGGAATAATTGGTGGATGCAGTCCCTTGATGCGTTTATTCTCGGTTAGAGCGTTCTGGACATATCCGGCATAAGCAACACTATTTAGCATACTTATAACGCCGTTCTGTCCAGTACCCCCTAAACTAGACACGTATACTTGTTAGTAAATTAGGAGGTTT
>PFOA01000055.1 GCA_002792275.1 Candidatus Saccharibacteria bacterium CG_4_10_14_0_2_um_filter_52_9
CGCTCCGCAACCCCATGTGAATACCAACGCTACCATGCATCTGAACCTCCTAGATATATTCTAGAACCGTCCTCGATGTATCTGAACCTGAACAGTCTAACTAGACCTGATTATCGCCTTCGAACAGAGCCGAAAGCGACTCGTCGGCAAAAATAGCACCAATGGCGTCGGCGATCAATGGAGCGATCGACAGGGTTTCGATCTTACTGCCCTTAGCTTTGCCGGCTTCTTCGGCAGTCGGCAGAGTGTTGGTAACAACGATTTTCTTAAAGGCCGACTTTTGGAGACGATCCAGCGCCGGGCCAGAAAAAACGCCATGCGTGGCCATGGCGTAAACCTCTACCGCTCCCTGCTGGAGCAGTAGATCGGCGGCGGTGCAAATGGTGCCGGCGGTGTCGATCATATCATCGACAACGACGCAGATCTTATCTTTTACGTCGCCGATCAGAAAGCGGGCTTCGGATTTATTGGCAACAGTGGTGGAACGGTGCTTGTGGATCAGTGCCAGATCACAGCCCAGCGATGTGCTATAACGCTGGGCCATTTTTACGCGGCCAGCATCGGGGGCGATCATTACCAGTTGTTTGAGGTCGAGGTTCTCGCGGATGTAATTCTTAAACAGCGGCATGGCAATCAGGTGGTCGAACGGACCGTCAAAAAAGCCCTGGGTTTGGCCGGAGTGCAGGTCGACACTCATAATCCGATCGGCGCCGGCGACGGTCAGCATATCGACCATCAGCCGGGCGGCTATTGGTTCGCGGCCACCGGCTTTGCGATCCTGACGGGCGTAGCCCAGGAACGGGCACACGGCAGTAATGCTACGGGCTGAGGCGCGCTTGGCGGCATCAATCAGCATCAACTGCTCAATTATAGATTTGTTTACTTGTCCGCTGTGGGCCTGAATGATAAATACGTCGTTGCCGCGGAGGGACTCTTTGGCCCGGATGCGAATCTCGCCGTTGGCGAAATCGGAGAGCTCGATGTCGGCCACTTCAAGCTTGAGGCGGCCGGCGATTTCGTGTGCCAGCTGGGGGTGAATCCGGCCAGTCAATAACTGTATACGGCGACCCTTCCCAACTCGATGCACGGGGCGATTCATGGCTTCAGTGTAGCATGTCTTTTATGATTGAAAAGCCCAACTTGACATTATCGACTTCCCGGGCATACACTCAGATACCCCGCTGTTACATCGGTTTAAACGGCCAAGCGAGCGGCGGTATCAAAGCCTAAAAGCAAAGGTTCAGACCCATGAGTCAAGATCCCGTTAAGCGCGCGTTGCTTTGCCGGCCGACTCACTTTAACGTCACGTATGTCATTAATCCGCACATGCGGCCGTATAGCGTCAACACCTCCGAGGCTCTTAAGCAGTGGAAGGCACTGGTGGCCACTCTGGAATCCCTGAGCATTACGGTAGACATTATCGAGCAGCAGGAAGACGTGCCCGACATGGTGTTTGCCAAAGACCAGGGTATCGTCAAAGACGGCACCGTACTGCTGGCCAATTTTCGTTATCGGCAAAGGCAAAAAGAACGCCTGTACTATAGCGAGTGGTTTCGTGATAACGGTTTTCGCCTGCGTGATTTGTCTAGCACTTTTCCTTTTGAGGGCGCTAACACGTTGTTTTTCGCGGGCATGTTGCTAGTGGGTGTCGGCTTCCGAGCCAGTGTAGGCACTTGCCAAGAACTGGCCCGAGAGCTAGAAGTAAAAGTTGTACCCTTGCACCTGGTCGACCCCTATTTCTATTTGTTGGATATGGATGTTTTACCTATCAATAAGGACACGGCATTTTACTATCCGCCTGCCCTGTCCAAAAACTCACAGCGGCTGCTACAACGCTTGGTACCCAACCTTTACGAACTGTCCGAAGGAGCTGCCACCGCCTTTGCGGCCAACTCCTTTGTCAGCGGTAAAGATATCATTATCCCCTCCGGCATGCCGGAGTCGTTCCGCGAAGACCTTATGAATATCGGCCTGACGATACACGAAGTAGACATCAGCGAATTTAAAAAAGCCGGCGGCGGCATCAACTGCCTTATCAACGTGCTGGAATAATTGCCACTCTAAGAAGTATAAATATGGTTTAGTAGCGCCATACGCAGGAACAGCCCGTTTTTAACCTGCTGGAAGTACTGGGCTCGTGGATCACTATCTATCTCGGGGGCAATTTCGTTGACGCGTGGCAGAGGGTGGAGGATTATAGCATCCGGCTTCATCCCCTTAACGAGATCAAGTGTCAGGATGAAGTCATCTTTAACTTTCTGGTAATCCTCGATTAATTTGAAACGCTCTTTTTGGACCCGGGTCATGTAAAGGACGTCTACTATGCCAAGCGCGTCCTGCCAATTGTTTAACACGTTGTATTTGATGCCCTGCTTTTTTAGCTCATCCAGGTAGCTTTTTGGAAGTTGCAGGCTTTTGGGCGATATAAGATACAATTCCACCTTGTAGATTGACAGAAGCGGTATTAGCGAGTGTACAGTGCGGCCGTTTAGGAGATCGCCGACCAGACCGATTTTCAGGCCGTCAACGCCGCCTTTTGAGCGATAAATTGTGTACATGTCAAGTAGCGCCTGGGTCGGGTGTTCGCCTATGCCATCACCGGCGTTGATAATCGGCACGCCGGAAACTTTGGCTGATCGCTGGGCGGCGCCGGCCTCGGGTGGCGCAGGATTATGCCATCGGCGTAGGCGTTAATGACGCTGATGGTGTCTTCCAGGCTCTCGCCTTTAATGGCCGAAGAAAATTTGCCGGCATTTTCGGTCGTAATCAGCTGGCCGCCGAGGTTTTGGACGGCGGTTTCGAAGGATAAACGTGTTCGGGTGCTTGGTTCGTAAAAGATGGTGGCCAGGGTCAGATTGCGTAGTGGCTTGGGGTATTCAGCCGGCGATAAGGCTTGTATTTTGGCGGCTGACTTAAACAGGGTGTCCAGCAAAGCCTTACTGTTGAACTGTTTGACTGATAATACGTGCTTCATAAATACCCTCCAGTTAATTTATCATTATTTGCCGACCGACACAGCTTTATGCCCCATGTAATTCTGCCAGGCTTTGGGCTCGGCTTCAAGCAGCTCTTGATCGCCCAGACAGCGTAATAACAGTCGGCCGATCTCGGCGTTGGTAACCAAAGGAATATGGCTGTCGATTGCCAGGCGGCGGATAATGAAGGCGTCTTTATTATCATCCGTGGCCGACGGGATACAGACTACCAGGCCGATCTGCTGCTGAG
>PFOA01000023.1 GCA_002792275.1 Candidatus Saccharibacteria bacterium CG_4_10_14_0_2_um_filter_52_9
GAGGCCGGCCGATGCGATTACTCAGAAAGTCGACGGCTTGAACATTGTCGGCATCGAGCATGGCCACCACCAGCCGGTGTTGGATTTCGCCCAAGGGCACGGCCATGTAGCGCTCGGCGATGTCCTGTGGCAGTAATGACAGCACGGCTGGATCAATCCGGGCCGAAGTCAGGTTTACATAGGGAACCTTGGTTATGGTGGCGTTGGCTTTAGTGAGCTGTTCATCGGTGATGTAATTATTTTTGACCAGGAAGGTGAAGAGTGGCTGGCTGTCTTTGTCGGCAGTTATTTTGGCCTCTTGAAGTTTTTCAGAGGTCAGCATGCCGCTTGATACCAAAGCTTGCTGAACCTGTTGCTCAGTCGCCGCAGATAAAACGCTCATTCCGAGTCCCGCCTATGGTTTGCTGCCACTAAATGGGTCAGGGTTGGCGTTCTGGCCAATGGTAATGGTGCGCGTGGGGTCAATAGCCTTGTCATTAAAATACTTACTGTCCGGCTGAGGGAAATCGGCAGTTATCGGCTGAACCACTTCGACTGGCTGTTGACGGTTTTTGGGTGAGGCGAATATGGCCTTGGACACAATCAGCGAGAAAATGGCGCTTATAAGCACAATAATGGCAATCAGGGCGATGTCTTTTTGCTTCATTTGATGACCTTCTTAACTATACTAACGCTTTTACCGGGCTGGTAGTAAGTGTGGGCGTTAACCGTCACCGACAGGTTGCTGTTATTCCCCGACAGGCTAAGTGAATCGATTTGTATCGGGCGAATAGAATGTTCCAGGGTACTGATTAGTTGTTGGACAGCAGTGTAATTTGCATCAGTAACCGTAAACGAAAACGGTATAGGCACCGGCTGGGGTGTCGGGCTGATAACATTGGCCTGCTGATTCAATTGATCGTCTGTGCCGGTGATGCCGCCAACTTTGATATGCTGATCGGCCAGGATTTTTTCCAGGCTGGAGGCCAGAGCCGGAAAATCATAGCTACTAGGTAGTGAGTCGAGCGCTATCTTGCTGTTGCTACCGTCTTTATCGGCGGTACCGCTATTGCTACCGCCAATCACATTTTTTGAGGCGCCGTCAAAGGTCTTGTAGGAAGTCACAAGGCTGTCAAAGGCCTTCAAGTTATCCTGTAAGTGGTGGTGGGCAGTCTCTTTGGCGCTGGTCACTCTGGACTGATAGGCATTTTGACTCCAGACTGCCTTACTGGCCACCAGGCAGAAGATCGTAACGAACGCGGCCACGGCCACAATGATAACCATCTGGGCGTTGGCTTTGCTGATAGCTACCCGCTTGGTAGAGATAAGCTGTGCCATATTAACGACTCCCCGCTGTTGGGCTGCTACTTTGACTACTCGAGGCCTGGAACAGGTCAGAGGCGTTGGTGAGATCTGAGCGGGTGGTGGTCTTCTTTGGCACCAACAACTTAACTGTTTTGGTAATATCAAATATCACCGGATCATAGCTTAGGGTTGCGGAGTAAGCGGCGGCATTGGCCGGGTTCTGCCCGCCGCCGGTAAGGCTGAAACTGCTGAGCACTACATTATTGAAGGCTTTGGTCGCCGTTGAATTGTCCTTTGTGGTGTAAGTAGTAAACTTCAACGTATCAATATAGGTGTTGACGCTGCTCAGGCTATCAGAGATGCCGGTGATTTCGATAGACTGTTTGGTAAGATCAAGGGTGAAGCTGGATATACTTACGTTTACGGGCGTTACGCTATTCAAGTAATCGAAGAGCCGTGAGGTGGCCGGCTTGGTAGAGTGCAGGCCGGTTAGGCTTTGCAATTGGTTCTGAACCGTCAGTATCTTGTTTATATCCGGTTTGGACTGAAGCTTGGCCGTATCACTACTGATATCTTTATTAAGGTCGCTGAGGTGGTGTTTTTGCAAACCGCCAACTGTTAGTAAGATAACCAGCAAAGTGATTGCTACCGCGCTGGCCAATAACGAAACACCGCTTACTAAGCGGCGTGAGCGCTGAGTCTTCAGGTACTCCATTTTGACGTCTGGTAGCAGATTGAGCTGTGTCATGCCGAACGCTCCGCCAAGCCGACTGCCACACCAAACTGGTTAGACAGAGCCGATAATTCATTGGCGCGGTCACGGCTAAAGCTGACGCCTTGCCAGGCATTGCCGATTTCGACATTAATGTTGAACTTATTAGCCAGATAAAGCGGGAATTCTGGTATAACCGAGGCGCCGCCGGTAACAACGATGCGGTCTATCTTTTGCCCGACATAACGTGTCTGAAAGAACTTGATCGACTTTTCGATCTCGGTAACCAACAGATCCACAGTGCCGGTAATAGCGCCAAACACCTGGCCTTCAAGCTTCTCTTTACTCAAGCCGAACTTAAATACAAACTGTTCGGCCTGCTTTTCATCGATATTAAGATTCTGTGTGGCGGCTCGCACAATGGCTTCCACGCCGGTGGGAACACTGCGGGTCAGGTGCGGCACATCGCCCATCACGACCACCAGGTCGCTGGCTCGGCGGCCAATATCTAGTAATAGTTGTGCGCCATGATCGGGAGCCGCCAGGGCTCGAGCTACAGCCAGGTTATCCGGCTCAAAGGCTATAACATTCAGGCCAATGGACTCCAAAAGATCCAGGCGATCCTCCACAAATTTGTTGGGCACGCTGGTCAGCAAGATCTCCTGCTTGGTTTTGTCGGCCGGCGAATCGCCGATCACGGCCCAGTCGATCTTTGATTCGTCCAAAGGCGTGGGAATCAGTGAATCGGCCTGCAAAGGAATGGCTTTGGCTAGCTCGCCTGCCGGTAATCTTTCGACATCGGCCACAGTGGTGAAAACCCGGCTGGAAGGTATACCAACGGCCACATTACGGCTGGTGACACCAGCTTGTTTTACGAGCTGGGCAATAGTCTGAGCCAGCTTTTGCTGGTCGCCCTTGGAATCGCTAAGCGCAATGTTACTATCGAGCGGCACGTAGGCATACTTTACCAAAGCCTTCAGTGAAGTACCGCCGCGCAGTTCAACCAAGCGAACAGCCGTACTGCCGATGTCAAGTCCGAAGAACTCATTTGAGGTACCGGGAAACATACTCATAATCTAGCTCCGATTATAGCATAAGC
>PFOA01000009.1 GCA_002792275.1 Candidatus Saccharibacteria bacterium CG_4_10_14_0_2_um_filter_52_9
CTCCGCCGGCAATAAGCTAACAGCCTTTGATTCAGCCGGTAAGCTTCAATTTGCGGACGGTGCAGGCGGCGCTAGTGACACCAACCTCTACCGCAGTACAACCAGCACTCTAAAAACAGATAGCAATCTGGTTGTCAGCGGCTCGCAATTCACTAACAATGCCTCCACCCTGAACACGGCTCAGGTTCTGGGCAACTTTGCCACCGGCGGTGCGATTGGTACGGCTGCCGCCACAGTTGATGTCGATACATCATTCGCCATCGCTCAGACCACCGCCGGACAGACACTCAGCCTGCCCAGCCCAACTGACGCTACGGCCGGCCGCATAGCCTACGTTCTGAACACCGGTACGACCAGCTTCACCATGCACAGCGTGACCATACCGGCTGGCTACGGCCAGATCTACATCTGGAACGGCACCGCCTGGATCCTGGGTGCCTCTGGTGGCGGTAGTGCCATCACTCTGCAAGCAGCCTACGATGGCGGTAACACCCTAAGTACCAGCAACGCCCGTGACCTCGCCGTCACCCTGGCCGACACTGCCACCGATGCCAACTTCAAGATCAATGTAGCTACTGGCAGCACCGGCGCCTTGAAGGTTCAGAACAATGGCACTGACGTTCTAAGTATCGGCTCGGCCGGCCAACTGGCTCTGGCAGTGCAGGGTAGCACTGGCGGTCTGCTCATTGGCACCGACACCAACCTCTATCGCAGTGCTGCCGGCACGCTGAAGACGGACGGTGCTTTCAACGTTGGCTCGACTCTATTCTTGAACGTTGATCCTTCAACAGGTTTCATTGGCATAGCTCAGGCTGGCAACAGCAGCACCTATCTACGACTTGGTGGCGGGGGCACTAACTACTCTCGTAATTCAGTGTCAACAGTTGTTGGCATATCTTCCATACCGGTTAACACTGGAGCAGGTAACATAGTCGGCATCCAAGGGCAAGCTCTATCCAGTAGCACAGGCGGAACAGTCCAAAACTTGACCGGTGTCACAGGCAACGTACGGTTTGCAAATGCTACTGGGACACTAATCAACGCCTATGGTCTGTCTGCGGACTCGGCGACTATTTCAGCCGGTGGCACTGTGACCAATTCGTACGGCCTCTATGTTAACGCTCAAAAGATCACTGGTGTTACCAACGGTTACGGCATCTATCAAGCCGGCACCACTGACCTGAACTACTTTGGCGGCAACGTAGGTATCGGTACCACCACACCTAACGCAACCTTAGATGTTAACGGCACCGCCCAAATCGGTCGCAGCGGCCAGGCATTCCCCGCTGGTACGGATGTTAGATTAGCCGTTGGTAATAGCAACGGACCATCAGTAAATATTATTTCCAATCAGGCTGCCACATTAGCGGCTACTAGCGGTATCCAGCTTACAACGTACGGTTCAGCAAAATATGCCGGCTACTTTGCTGTGAATAATGGAGTGGCCACCAGTAGCAGTGAGGCAAACGTATTGTTTGTGGGCAACGGGGGCAGCGCCACCCGGTTTGGTACATGGAGTAATAATCCATTCTCTAACGCTTCAACAACATTTACCACCCAAGCTACTTTGGATAGCGCAGGTAACTTTGGTATTGGTACTGCCACGTTCGGTACTAACAACCGGTTGCTGGTGAACGCCTACTCCACAGTAGATAACTTAGCCACCGCCCAGATTAACACCAATGCAGCGACTAATAAGGGTCTAGTAATCCAAGGTGTCGCCAGCCAAACCGCTGACCTACTACAGCTCCAAGATAGCACCGGCAACGTAAACGCCAAGTTCAGCGCCACCGGCAACGGATTAACCCTGGGTCGCATCGCCGCCAGCGGCACTGTCACGGCTGGCTCGCTGACCTTTGGTGACGGTACCATCGACAACTTTGGTGTCACCCTGCAGTCGGCCGTGCTCGGCTCCAGCCAGACCGTCACCATCCCCAACGCCACCGGCACCATTTGTCTGCAGAACTCGGTATCCTGCGGTTTTGCGGCCTCCAGCGGTGGCAGCGCCTACATCCAGAACCAATCGGCCGCTGCCCAAACTGCCAACTTCTTCATCCAAAGCGCCGCCGCTGGCACCATTGGTGGCATCATCCGCGGCGCCGGTAGCCAGACGGCCGACCTCTTACAGTTCCAGAACTCCGCCGGTGCAGTACTAGCTAAGTTTGATCCGTCTGGTGGGTTAACTGTCAATAACATCATCAATCTTTCAACTACAGCAGGCGGACCAACTATAACTTCGCCTAACAACGATGGCAGCATCCGTATTAACGGCCCAACTGGCGGCGGCTTTGCCCAGAACTTGCTAATGGTTACTACTAACACAGTGCAGTTTACCAGCGCCGCCGCATTTACTCAGACCAATCCAGCTGCTAATGGATTAGCTCCATCGGGCTATGGAGTCAACTTTACAAATGGAGATATTACTCACACTCTTTCGTACGGACTTCGAGTGCAGAATAACAACGGCACCACCACCTTCAACGTCAATCCTCATGGCTCCACCACAATCAGCAACTATGCTGCAACCGACACCAATCTAGTCCTAAAGGGTGCCGCCAGCCAGACGGCCGACCTGCTCCAGCTCCAAGATTCCACTGGCGCCAACCTGAACCGCATTACCGCAGCCGGCAACCAGGAAAATCTTGGCTACTACAACAACCCAGTAGGTGGCATCGGTGCCTTCGCCAATCTCCTAACTTACTCCGAACAATTCGATAATGCCGCCTGGACCAAGACAAACGTGACAGCTCCCACGGCTGACACCATAGCAGCAGCTGATGGCAACACTACCGCTGAAAGCCTGGCCGATTCGGCCAGTGGCGGTTCTGTCTCCCAAACCTCCGGCACAGCCCCCACCAACGCCAACTACACCTTTAGCGTCTGGCTGAAGGCTCCAAGTGGTACCCAGAGCGTAGACCTAAGAATAGACGGAGCCACAACTGGCACCGGTACAGTTAATACAGTTACGGCTACCACTACCTGGCAACGCTTCAGTGTCACCCAAAACACCAATGGCTTTACCGGCAACATCAAGGTACTAATCTTCCCAGGCGGCACCGGTGCCAGCGGCACCATCCATGCCTGGGGCGCCCAGCTAGTCCTAGCCAGTGTGCCACAAG
>PFOA01000047.1 GCA_002792275.1 Candidatus Saccharibacteria bacterium CG_4_10_14_0_2_um_filter_52_9
GCATTAAGGCTTATATCCAAAACCAGTAGTTTCAAGTCTGCCGAAGAAAGCGAAGCGATTAAGCCCCGTACTTTAGTGCGGGGTTCTTAACTATTAGGGGAGCCGAGTCCGAGCCACGCATTATCCTTGACTCAAAAACCTCCCATGTAAAGTCAAAACCGTACAGGTCTTTTGCCGTAATTCTGTTAGCCTCGTGATTAAGGCGCTCACTGTCGTATAGAGTACCGTCGGCATCGAATAATATTGCCCTGGGTAGAGAACTCAACTTAAACTCCGGCAACCCGGCGGCCGATGTCGGTGCGGTAGTGCATGCCTTCGAAGTTGATTAGTTTGATGGCTTCGTAGGCTTTGTTGAGCGCTTCGTCTAGGGTTGAGCCGGTGGCGGTGACGTTTAGGACGCGGCCGCCTGCGCTTACTAGCTGGCCGTCTTTAACAGCGGTGTCGGCGTGGAAGACGACAATGCCTTCGAGTTTTTCGGCTTCTTCGATACCGGTAATTGGCAGGCCCTTCGGATAATCACCGGGGTAGCCGGGCGAGGCAAGAACTACAGTTACGGCGAAGCCATCGTGCCATTTAACGCTATCCGGATCGAGCGTGCGGTTGCCGCAGGCAGTGAAGATTTCGTAGAGGTCGCTGTCGAGCAGGCGCATGTAGACTTCGGCTTCAGGGTCGCCAAAGCGAGCGTTGAACTCGAGCAGCTTGATATCGTCACCATCGATCATCAGGCCGGGGTAGAGACAGCCGTTAAAAGTGGCGCCTTGCTTTTCCAGACCGCGCAGGGCGGGTTGGACGGCGTGTTCGTATACGAAGTCTAAGTGCGCTTTAGTTATCCATGGCACAGGGGCAATTACGCCCATACCGCCGGTGTTGGGGCCTTTGTCGCCATCAAATATTTGCTTGTGGTCTTGCGAGGCGGGGAACATGACAGCCCGCTGGCCGTCTGCCAAGGCGTGGGTTGATACTTCCTGGCCTTTCAGGAAGTCTTCTACGACTACTTGGTTGCCGGCATCGCCGAAGACCTTCTTGACCATGATCTCGTCTATAGCAGAATCAATCTCGGCTTCATTTTGGGCAATAATCACGCCTTTACCGGTGGCCAGGCCGTCGGCTTTGATGACTACTGGGCGGGGTCGGCTCTTGGCGTAAGTTCGAGCTTTTTCGGCATCGCCGAAGTTTTTATATTCGGCAGTCGGGATATTTTCGGAGGCCATCAGGTCTTTGGAGAAGGCTTTGGATGTTTCGATGCGCACGGCGGCTTTGGTGGGGCCGAATATCGTCAGGCCGGCTGATTTAAAGGCATCCACCACGCCGGCTTCGGAAGCGGCTTCCTGACCGACAACGGTTAGGGTGATGTTGTTTTCCTGGGCGAACTTCAGGAGTCCGTCAACATCATCAAAAGCAATGGCAACATTCTCGATATTACCTTTACTGCCGCCGTTGCCGGGGGCAATGTAGACTTTATTAACAGCTGGGGACTGAGCCAGCTTCCAGGCCAGAGCCTGTTCGCGGCCGCCGCCGCCGACTACTAAAACATCAGCCATTATGTATCCTTTGACTTTTAATATACGCCTGTCGCCCCAATACGAAAGTTTCGATGTCGCCGGGCAGGTACTGCTTTTCTACGGCCTGGACACGGGCAAACAGACTCTCTGAGGTGTCGCCGGGCTCAACCGGCACTTTGTGTTCGGCCAGGATGGGGCCGTCATCGTATTCTTCGGATACCAGGTGCAGGGTCTGGCCGCCGTAGGGCAGGCTCTTTTCCAGCACGTAGTTTTGGATGTTTTCGCCGTAGAAGCCTTTGGTGTCGGGCAATAAGCCGGGGTGAGTGTTGAGCATCATGGCCTGGTACATGCTGGTGTATTGTGGCAACCAGCCAAAGGCTGAGATCAAACCGGGGCCAATCCGCTTCATATAACCCATCAGGGCTATCAGATCAAAATTGCCGGCTTGCAAGGTCTGTAAAATGGCGGCTTCTTCGGCGGCCGTTTGATAACCCCTGGCGACTTCTTCGCCTTTGGCGGCCGGATGGGTCTTATTGGTGATGGGTATACAGCGTATACCCAGGCCGAATTCGGCATTCAGGCCGGCAACCCTCTGGAATATGCCGGCATCTTCGCGGCTACAGATAACCAGTTCGATACGCGAGGTGATTTCGCCGTTTTGTCCGGCGCGAATAAAGGCTGAGGCAGTGGTTCCACCCCCCGAGGCCAGGATAGCTATGCGCGGTTTCATGTGGTGCGGGTATTGGCCAGCTCAACGGGCGTATGGCTGACTCGTGGCAAGGTCTCGCCGGCCTTGAGGATTTTGATCTCTTTGGCTCGATTGCCGATGGAAACCGGGTAGTCGCCATCGAAACAGGCGGTGGTAAAACTGCTGGACGGCAAGCCGGTAGCGCCGATCATACCATCAAACGATAAAAAGTTCAGCGATGTGGCACCGACATAATCACGAACCTCTTCGTCTGTCATGTAGGCCGACAGCAGTTCGGACTGTTTGGGAGTGTTAATACCGTAAAAATCCGGATATTTTACCGGCGGACAGCTAATCAGCAAGTGTACCTCTTTGGCGCCGGCTTCGAACACCATAGCCACCAGATGACGCATGGTGGTTCCGCGCACAATCGAGTCATCCACTAAAACAACCCGCTGATCTTTTATGAGTTCGATCACCGGGTTGAGTTTCATTTTGAGGTCGCGTTCGCGGAGTTGGGCGGTGGGGCGGATGAAGGTGCGATGGATATAGCGGTTCTTGATGAGCGCCATCTCGAACGGAATGCCGCTGGTCTGCGAATAGCCAATGGCGGCCGGAATGCCCGATTCGGGCACTGGCACAATCACGTCGGCTTTTATGGGGAACTCTCTGGCCATTTCGCGGCCTAATTCCTGTCTTACTATATCGACTCTTTTTCCCAGCAACAGACTATCGGGGCGGGCAAAGTAAACCAGCTCAAAAATGTCTAGTCGCAGGTTTGGTTTGACGATTTGGTGCGAGGTTAGGCCTTTTTCATCTATGACTACCATTTCGCCTGGTTCGACATCGCGCAGGAATTTGGCGCCAATCGTATCGAAGGCGCAGGTTTCGCTGGCCACTACATAGCCGTCGCCTAATGTCCCGATTGATAACGGCCGGACGCCGCACTCGTCGCGAAAGGCCACCAGAGTATTCAGACCCATGGCAACGGATGAGAATACCCCCGTGAATAGGGGGTAGGCTTTTATTATGGCAGCCGGCATATCGAGGCCGTCGTCCATATAACAGCCGATTGCCATTGCCATCATGCCAGAGTCATTCATCTTATCTATATTTATGCCGCGTTCACGCAAAAATTCTGTGAGTTTTGACCAATCGGGCAGGTTACCGTTATGGGCATAAGCGATTTTCCGGTGATGATCGACGAATGGCTGATTGTAATAAGCCTCGGCACCGCCAGAGGTAGAATAACGATTATGCCCAATAGAGATGTGGCCGGGCAGTTGTTCCAGATCTTCCTCCCGATAGACCGTCGATACCAAACCGGCGGCCGAATGCACATACATATCTTTGCCATCACTACTGGCGATACCGGAGCTTTCCTGGCCGCGGTGCTGCAAGGCCCATAGCCCATAAAATGTTAAACGGGCCGATTCTTGGCCCGTGTATTTTCCAGGTTTGTTCTCAAAGATGCCAAACACCGCACACTTTTCTTTGAGCTGATCGCTGATACCGGCGGCTAGTGGCATGGGCTCTCCCTGGTTAGGTGGCTTTAGAAGTGACAAAAGCGCATGTGGTTTCGGTCATGCGCTTGTCTACTTAATCTTATAATAAACCATTAGCTACACCTCGGCAAGGGGCGGGTTATCTGATACAATAGATCAGTAAGAGGAGCCGGCGTGGCAAAAAAATTAGATTACCACCAGTCTGTTAACTATTCCCAAGCTGACCCCATGAAAGTCCTGGCGCAAAAACAAGGCCTGGCAACCGTCAAAAACATGCCCGCTGGGTTCAGCGAGGTAGAGGGTACGCGCGGCGAATCGGCCTATATTTTTAGCATGGGCGACCGCTGGGGAGCCTTTGTGCAAGAGGGTCTGGGCACCAAAAGCCTGATCGGCCAAAAAGTTTATGAAACCACTGGCGAAACTCATTTTGCAGGTATTGCCCAGGATACGGTGGCCTGCATTATTAACGATCTGGTCAGTGTTGGCGCTACCCCTGTAGTTCTTAACGCTTACTGGTCCTCCAGCTCCTACGAATGGCTGACGGACGCGGCTTTGGCCGAAGATTTTATTAAAGGCTGGCGAGCGGCCTGTGATTCTGCCAAAGTCGTGTGGGGCGGCGGCGAAACCCAAGCCCTCTCCGGTGTTGTAGCGCCCGGCGCCCTGGAGTTTGCCGGATCAGCGTTTGGGGTTATCAACGCTCAGGAGCACGTTGTACAGGGTAAAAATCTGCACGACGGCGATGCTATAGTGTTGGTTGAGTCCAGCGGCGTCCACGCCAACGGCATAAGTCTGATTCGTGAAATAGCCGACGGCCTGACGCAAGGCTACGCCACCAAAATGAACGACGGCACGCCTTTCGGACTGGCCGCTTTGGCGCCGACCCATCTTTACGCCGGCCTGGTAATCGCCATGCAGGAAGCAGGCCTGGACATTCATTACCTGTCGAATATCACCGGCCACGGCTGGCGCAAACTAATGCGCGCCGCCGAACCCTTCAGCTACGTCATAACCGAAGTACCGCCGGCTCACGAAATCTTTAGCTTTATAGCCGAACAAGCCGGCAATGACGCCAAGGAAATGTATGGCAACTACAATATGGGAGCCGGTTATGCCGTATATGTTCCAGCCGATCAGGCCACCCAAGTTGTTGAAGTAGCCGCCCAATGCGGCCTAAAGGCCTGGATTGCCGGCCGGGTGCAGGCCGGGCCGAAGCAAGTTGTTATTGAGTCCTTGGACATCACCTTCGCTGAAGACAGTCTGGAGATGCGCTAGTGCAGGTCTACCGGGGAATTGCCGCACTATCCGATTTCCGCAGGGCTAAACTTCTGGCCAAACTCCAAGCCAGCAACCTCACAGCCGAGTACATACACTTTGTAAATACCAACGCCAAATTGAGTGATGAGGACGAGCGACGCCTGCAGGAACTTTTAACCTACGGCTCGCCCTTTGCGGGCAAAACCACCGGCAAGCTGTATCTCGTAGTGCCGCGCCCGGGCACTATTTCCCCCTGGTCCAGCAAAGCCACTGACATCATCCATAACGCCGGCATAAGGGCGGTTAACCGCGTCGAACGGGGCATTGCCTATTATGTCGAGAGTGGTGGCAAAGATATTGTCGGCCTGTTACACGACCGCATGACGGAAGCCGTTTTAACAGAGCTGGATTCAGCGCAGGTCTTATTTGAAGAGCATGAGCCCGGACTGCTTCGCAGCATCGACGTCAACGACCTGACAAAAGCCAATGTTGAGCTGGGATTAGCACTGGCTGACGACGAAATTGAGTACCTTGATAACGCCTATACAAAGCTCGGCCGTAATCCGACCGATGCCGAGCTGATGATGTTTGCCCAGGTTAACAGCGAACATTGCCGCCACAAAATCTTCAACGCCGATTGGGTGATCGATGGCCAGCCTCAGCCCAAGAGCCTCTTCAAGATGATCAAGAACACCTACGAAAAGGGTGGGCAGGGCGTTTTATCGGCCTACAGCGACAATGCCGCCGTACTGCGCGGGCCAACAGCCGGACGCTTTTTCAGCGACTCGGCTGATGGAACCTACGCCTACCATAAAGAGCCGGTGCATAGCGTTATAAAAGTCGAAACCCACAATCATCCCACGGCCATTGCCCCCATACCCGGCGCCGCCACCGGTGTAGGCGGCGAGATCCGCGACGAAGGCGCCACCGGCCGCGGTGCCAAATCCAAGATGGGGCTGACCGGCTTCACCGTATCAAACCTGGAAATCCCCGGAGCCGAACGGCCTTGGGAAAAGGCCTACGGCAAACCCGATCGCATTGTGTCGGCGCTCGACATCATGCTCGATGGGCCGATCGGCGGCGCTTCTTTCGCCAACGAGTTCGGCCGCCCCAATCTGGCTGGCTACTTCCGTACTTACCAGCAGGAGCAGGCCGGTAATGTCTGGGGCTATCATAAACCAATCATGGTTGCCGGCGGCCTAGGCAACATCCGCGACAAACATGTCGAGAAACAGAGATTGCCGGTTGGATCGCTGTTAATCGTACTCGGCGGCCCATCGATGCTGATCGGTCTGGGCGGAGGTGCGGCTTCCAGCATGCAGGCCGGCAGTAGTGAAGAAAGCTTGGATTTTGCGTCTGTACAGCGCGGCAATGGCGAGATTGAACGGCGGGCTCAAGAAGTTATTGACCGCTGCTGGAGCCTGGGCGATGCAAACCCGATTATCAGCATCCACGACGTTGGCGCCGGCGGTTTATCCAACGCCTTGCCGGAACTGGTGCATGATTCCGGCCGCGGCGCACAGTTTGAACTTCGGAACATTCCAAGTGCCGAACCCGGCTTATCACCGCTGGAAATCTGGTGCAACGAATCACAGGAGCGCTTCGTTATGGCAATCAGTCCCGAAGACCTGGAAAACTTCACGCAACTCTGCGCCCGCGAGCGGGCACCCTTTGCCGTGGTCGGCAAAGTGACCAAGGAGGAGCAACTGGTACTCAACGACAAACTATTCAATAATCGGCCGATCGACCTGCCAATGGACGTCTTGTTCGGCAAACCCCCCAAAATGACCCGCGAAGTCGCCCGGCAGCAACAGCCGCAAACTGACCTACAGTTAACAGATGTCAAACTTGAAGATGCGGTTGAGCGCGTCCTGAAACTGCCCGCCGTAGGCAGTAAGAAGTTTCTGATCACCATCGGCGATCGCACCGTGGGTGGCCTGAGTGTGCGCGACCAGATGGTTGGCCCCTGGCAGGTGCCTGTTAGCGACGTAGCCGTTACGGCCGTCAGCTTTGATAGTAATGCCGGTGAAGCCATGGCCATGGGCGAACGTTCACCAATTGCAGTTACCAATGCCCCGGCCGCGGCTCGCCTGGCCGTCGCCGAAGCCATTACCAACCTAGCGGCGGCCGATATTAAACAATTGCCAGACATCAAACTGTCGGCCAACTGGATGGCCGCCGCCGGACACGCCAACGAAGATGAGCGGCTCTATGACAGCGTTAAAGCCCTCGGCGAAGACTTTTGCCCCGACCTGGGTCTGACCATTCCGGTCGGCAAAGACTCGCTGAGCATGCGCACCCAGTGGGAAGACAAAAGCGTCACCGCGCCGGTATCAGTTATCATCACCGGCTTCGCACCAGCCACAGACGTGAACCGTACCCTGACGCCAGAACTGGACATGACCCAGGAAACCAGCCTGATCCTGATCGATCTGGGGCAGGGGAATACCCGCCTGGGCGGCTCAGCCCTAGCTCAGGTTTATAACCAAACCGGCGGCCAGACGCCTGACGCCGATAGTGCCACACTAAAAAAGTTCTTTAACGATTTGCTGGGGCTAAAGAGCCAGAGTAAGATTTTATCCTACCACGACCGATCTGATGGCGGACTACTGGCGACTGCCCTGGAAATGGCCTTCGCCAGCCACTGCGGCCTTGAGCTTAATTTGACTGCTCTGGCTGGCGATACACCAGAAAAACTATTCAACGAAGAGCTTGGCGCTGTAATACAGGTCAAAAAAGCAGATGCCGAAGCGATAGTTAAATCCCTCGGTGAAAGCACATCGATCATTGGCAACCCTACTGAACAACAAGACATCGTTATTACCGACGGTTCAGAAATCTACCGCAACACCCGTGCCCAGCTGGAAAGCTGGTGGAGCGATACCAGCTACCAAATCCAGAAACTGCGCGACAACCCAACCAGTGCCGACCAGGAATTCGCCGCCATAAAGGATGATAAGGATCCGGGCCTAGCCACCAAGCTAACCTTTAAGCCAACCCCAGCCGCTTACAAGACGAAACCGAAAGTCGCCATCTTCCGCGAGCAGGGCGTCAACGGCCAGGTTGAGATGGCCGCCGCCTTCGACCGGGCCGGTTTCACCAGCATCGACGTCCACCTAAACGACCTCATCAGTGGCAAATACAAACTGGACGACTTCGTTGGTCTGGCGGCTTGCGGCGGTTTCAGCTACGGCGACGTACTCGGGGCAGGCGAAGGCTGGGCCAAGACCATTCTGTTTAATGATAGGTTGCGGGCCGACTTTAAGAAGTTTTTCGAACGTCCCGATACCTTCAGCCTAGGCGTTTGCAACGGTTGTCAGATGCTGGCTGCTCTAAAAGAATTAATACCCGGGGCAGACAACTGGCCGGAATTCCTAAAGAACACCTCGGAGCAGTTCGAAGCCAGGGTTGTGAGTGTCAAAATTCAAGAATCGCCTTCTATCCTACTAAAGGGCATGGAGGGCTCCATCATCCCCGTTCCCACAGCCCACGGCGAAGGCCGAGCCGAATTACACGGCCAAAAACCCGATATGAACCTGGTATCCGCGCAGTACGTCGACAACTACGGCATGGTAACGGAAAACTACCCGGCCAATCCCAACGGCTCACCGCAGGGTATCACCGCTTTAACAACGGCCGACGGCCGCGCTACCATAATCATGCCGCACCCGGAGCGCGCCTTCCTCAGCCGCCAACTCTCCTGGCACCCCGCAGGCTGGAGCGAAGAATCGCCGTGGATCCAAATCTTCCACAACGCCCGCACCTGGGTAGAAGAAAATAAAGCCTAGGCTTTGAGAAACGTGATGCACTGGGCGTGCTTGGCGTCGTCGAGCTTGCCTTCGGCAAACATAATATCTACCAGCTCGTGAACGGTCATGAAGGCGTGGAGATTGTAGCCTTTGGCTTGCAACGCCTCGCCGCCGCCTTTTTGGTAGTCCAATAGCACTACGGCATCTTTAATAATTAAACCCTCTTGCTCAATGACGGGTATGGCTTCCAGCAGAGAAGTGGCGCGGTTGACCAGATCCTCGATCATAACCACGGTTTCGCCCTTATTGACTTCGCCTTCGAGATTTTTGCCAAGGCCATGATCCTTTTTGAGACCCTCTTTACGCACGAAAATCCATGGTTTATTGATTTCCAGGCTTATGGCGCCGGCAATCGGCAGGGCGGCATAAGCAACTCCAGCCAAGCGGTCGAACTGTAGGCTTTCCAGCTGAGTGGCATAAATCTTAGCGACTTTCTTCATCACTTCCGGATAGCTTATGAATAATCTCAAATCCAGGTACATCGGACCGACAAGGCCGCTTTTATAGGTGAACTCACCGAACTTTAAGGCGCCGATTTTGTGCAGATCGAGGGCCAGTTCTTTTTTGAGTGCAACTGTATCCATTAGTTTTCTCCCCGGTATTTGTTGATTTCGTCGCGCAGACCCAAGGCGGCTTGGCGAGCTACCTGTGCAAAATCTTCACCCCCTGAAGCATATAAAATCTGACGCGATGAGTTAATGATTAGGCCACGGCCTTTTGAATTCAGACCGGATTTTAGAGTAGCCTCCAGGTCGCCGCCTTGGGCGCCTACGCCGGGTACCAGGAAAACCATTTCGTCGCCAATGAGCTGTCGAACCTCGGCCAACTCAGCCGGAACGGTAGCACCAACTACAAGATGACAGTTTTTGTTGGTATTCCATTCGTCGCGCACGTGTTCTGCTACACGGAGGTAAAGTTTGCGACCGTCTACCAGCATCTCTTGAAACTCGTCGGCGCCTTCGTTAGACATGCGGCAGAGCACAATAATGCCTTTATCCTTGCGATCCAAGAAAGGCTTGAAAGCTTTGCGTCCCTCGTAGGGCTGAACGGTAACTGCGTCAACGCCTAGATAATCAAAAGCAAATTTTGTGTAATGGCTATTAGTAGTGTCTATATCGCCGCGCTTATAATCAAGGATAATCGGTATATTTGAATAATTTTGAAGTATGTATTCGCAGGTCTGCTTTAGCTCCTCGATTCCAACGGCACCGCGGGCCTCGTAAAATGCCGAGTTAGGCTTAAAAGCACACACCAGATCAGCTGTAGCGTCAATGATAGCTTTCCCGAAAGTGAAGAAAGGTGTTTTATCGTTAAGTAGATGTTTGGGCAACTTGTCTAGATTCGGGTCCAAACCCACACAAGCCAGCGAGTTGTTAGTGTCAACCGCCGCGTTCAATTTGTCTAAAAAGTCCATCTTGACTACAAGTTTATCCCGCCAGTCTGGATTATCCAAATACTGATACAATATATCCATGCCGAATAACCCCTCTAGTAAACTAACCCTAATCGGCGTTCCGCTTGATCTGGGCGCCCAAAACCTGGGCGTTGATATTGGCCCCGATGCTTTCCGCTACCAGCAGATTGTTGCTAAACTGGAGCGCATCGGCTTCGGCGTAACCGACAGCGGCGATGTTAGCTGTAACGACCGCAAACAACTTGAGCGCGGTGACCCGCGCATGCATTATGTTGATGAAATCGTGCGGGTAAACGAAGAGGTTGCCAGCCTGAGCCATAAAGCCATGGCCGACAAGGCCAAGGTGGTAGTGCTGGGTGGCGACCACTCTATAAACCTCGGTGCCGTGAGTGGCGCTTCGGTGGCTTTGGACGGCAAGCTGGGCCTGATTTATCTTGACGCCCATGGCGATATGAACACCGCCGAAACCACTCTGACCGGCAACGTGCACGGTATGCACCTGGCCTCATTGCTCGGCTTTGGCGAGCCGGAACTCAGAAACGTCCACGGCAAGCAAACCAAAATCGCCAGGCAGGATTTATTGCATATTGGCGGTAGCGACTTTGACCAGGCCGAACTCGACCTGATTAAAAATGAACAGCTGCCGGCCTTCACGCTGTTTGACTTGCTAACCAGCAGCCTCGGACCGCTCCTGAAGATGATTAACGACCTGGCCACGCGGGTGCCAAACATCTGGGTTAGCCTTGATCTTGACGTTATCGACCGTATCTACGCTCCCGGCGCCGGCATGCCCAATGCCAAAGGCCTGACTTACCGCGAAATTGCTACCATTGCCGAATATATCGGCTCGCACTGCAATGTTGTCGGCATTGACATCGTTGAATACAACCCCCTACAGGACGAACAAAACAAAACCGCCGAGCTGGGCATAGAACTACTCGCCAAATTCCTGGGCAAAGAGTACAGCTGGTACACCAACTACATGAACGATAACCAGGTCGGTTAGCCTGGAATCAGCTGCTACTTATGTGGTATCCTTTAAGTAAGCTAGGAGCAAGATGCCGAAACAACCAGCCGTCTTATACGACCCAACGAAGACTTTTGATGACAACTTTGATAATGGTCCGTTCCCGCTACAACCAAACGAAACACCCTATAAAAATACCGGCGAACCGACTTTCAGCTTCCTTGGCCACCAACTATATTCACCGTTCGGTATAGCTGCTGGCTCGCTTCCGACCAGCAAGCATGTAAGCTATGCGTTTCAACGCGGCTTTGATGTGGTCTGCTACAAAACCCAGCGTAGCGTGCCCTTTCCGGTCAATGAATTTCATAATGTAGTGTACATAGAGGTTGAGGGCGACCTTACTATGGAAAAAGCCTCTCGGCATCTGGTGGCACATCCTACGTCGAACAAACCGGTAGAGACCATAACCATAACCAACTCTTTTGGCAATCCATCACGCGGCCCCGATTTCTGGGTCGAGGATATGAAACAGGCTGTGGCCGCCCAGTGCAAGGGCCAGCTCTTGATTGCGAGTGTCGTGGGTACAATTCAACCAGGCTTCAGCCAAGAAGACTATTACGACGACTTTTCTACCGCGGCAGCACTTGCAGTTAAAACCGGTGTACAAGCAATAGAGATAAACCTATCCTGTCCAAACGTTGCCGCTGAAGCCGCCATCTGCTACACCTATGACGCCGTGCTTAGCATTGCTAAGAAGGTTAGATCCGTAATAGGTGATACGCCGCTAATAGCCAAAATCGGTTATTTTACTGGTCTGCAGCAGCAGTTGTTGGAGAAAATTATTCTGGACACGCAGGATTACATCAACGCCTTTTCGGCCATTAATACCATCCAGGCAGCTGCCATTGTCGATGAGCAAGGCAAGCAGCTACTTCCCGGAAAGGATCGGTTAAAGAGTGGTGTTTGCGGAAGGGCGATTAAATGGGCCGGCATCGACATGGTCAAGCGTCTAGATGCACTACGCAGGCAACACGACCTTCAATTCGAGATTATCGGTGTTGGTGGTGTCATGACACCCGCCGATTTTATTGACTACCGCGAAACTGGTGCAGATGTTGTACAGTCAGTCACAGCCGCCATGTGGAACCAAGATCTTGCCGCGGAAATCAAAGCAACATTAAAGTGATCCCTGTGCAGAAGATTAGCCAAGCTTACTTATTGATTTGTGGCCAGGTCGTTGACACAATGTGTGGATCAACTTGCGCCATGCGCTGGCGCATCTCTTCTGAGTAGAAAGTCTTACCGACCTCATCAGCGAGTAACTTACCCTTATATGTTAAGACTACGGCTTCAGGCTGGACTTCAACCAACCCAAGATCGGACAGGGCTTCCCACTCGCGCGGAAAGGCGTCAACAACATCTTCACCATAAGTATTCTGGAAGTTGCGCCGATCCATACCCATCTTGATACCCAACATAATAGTCCGGCGCATTCGCTCATCACCCTCCAATTTCCCACCGCGCCAGACCGGTATTTTACCTTGATTCACCGCCGCTAGGTATTGATCTGTGTCATTGACGTTATAATATTGCCAACCATTCATATATGAATAGGCGGATGGACCGATTCCAAGCAGCGCCGTCTCGTCACTCTTGCGCCAGTTGTGATCCTGGTAGGTATGAAAGTATTTTGGGTCACGAATGAACCAGTCGACGGGATTTTGAGTGTAGCCGAGGTCACCCTCGAGCCTTTCGAAAGTCATGGCATGCATAGTCAACAGATCTTCTTCTGTCGGGAACTTTTCGGGGTACTTAGCGTATAGCTTATACTCAGGTGTGCCACGCTTTAGCCGTAAATAATATAAGGTGGCCGAGCTGGGCCTAAGATCGGCGATAGTATTAAGGGTGTCTTCCCAGATAGGTATAGTTTGACCCTTGAGGCCGTAAATGAAGTCGATATTGACATTTGGGAAGCCTGCCGCTCTAGCGCGCTCCAAAGCCTCAATTGCTTGCTGCCGCGTGTGTCGACGATTTTCGGCTGCCAGCAGACGGTCATCAAAACTCTCCACGCCGATGTTAATTCTGTTAACACCGTGAGCATTGAGTACAGCTAGTCTGTCCTCGTCGCTACTTTCGGGATGCATTTCAAAGGAAACTTCGGCGCCATCTTCGATTGAGACCCGCGCTTTGATTATTCCAAACAGTCGGTCCATTTGGTCAGGAGTCAAGTAACTTGGAGTACCGCCACCTATATAGACAGAGCGGGCATTTATAGATTCCAGATTGGATTCGTGAGTTTCGAGCTCTGACTCTACACCGTCAAGAAAGCTGTCTACCTTGTCTTCCGGCTTCTTGAACTCCTTGTAGTAATGGCAGTAGTAGCATTCGGCACTGCAAAACGGCACATGCACGTAGAGAGCTACGTTGCGACCTTCGGACTTGCTGTCGTCTACGCCATTGTCGGTTTCCGGATATATTTGTTCCTCGATCACCGTCTCCATGGCTTGCATGGAGGGATAGGCAATATTCAGAAAGTAACCACCTCGATCTCTCACATAGCCGGCAGCTGCCGCTCCGGCCAATGGCAAGGACGCCAGCCTGTCTCTAGCGCGTTCGACTAGGCCTGACTCAGCTCCGGTGCTACCTGGAACCACTCGCTCTAGATCGCTCATGATTTTATTTTACCACCTTTGCTCCAGTAAAGCAAGAAAGTGTGGAGGTTCAATACATCGAGGACACTTCTGCTTTTAGTTTGGCTTTGT
>PFOA01000075.1:0-2610 GCA_002792275.1 Candidatus Saccharibacteria bacterium CG_4_10_14_0_2_um_filter_52_9
GGCTACGATATCGGCCCACTCTACAGCTACTACTGCTTGCGAATCTTTCAGCACCTCGGCCAGTTCGTTACGCATTATGCCCGGGTCGTTCAATCGGTAAAAATCGAAGTGGCAGAGTGTTAAATCTCCGGCCTTGTACTGATTACTAAGCGTGAAGCTTGGACTATGCACGAGGTCGTGGCTGGCCATGCCGGCGGCCAGCCCGCGTACAAACGAGGTCTTGCCGCCCCCCAAATCGCTGGTCAGCACAATGACTTCGCCGCCCCGCAACCTACTGCCGACCTGCCCGGCGAGTGTCAAGGTAGCGTCTAAGCTGAAAGACTCGGTTTGCCAGATCTGTTCGGTACTCATATGCTCCGTATAGTAGCGCGAGTCCGACAACCAGAGCAAGCACCCCGCTGTGTATCGGTACCAGGGATGCACTGTCTGTGTTTGCGGCGGTGAAAGCCGACGGCTTGGCCGCCGTACCAGCTTTAGCGGTTTTGGTTTTGCCGGCAGCGGTTTTGCCGGCAGCGGCCTTAGCCGATGTAGCTGAAGTTTTTTTAGTTGACGGCGGCTGTTTTATGACATTGGCGGCACCCGGAGTGGGTGTGGTTGTCCAGTACCACTTGCCGTTAGCCAGAGACCAGGTCTGCCCGTCTTTGGCAGAAGCATAAACTTCGCTAACGCTGAGCCGGTTACCAAAAGGATCCAACAACGCCACCTGGCCGCTGGTATTGCTCAGGCTAAGACCGGTTGTTGCGGAAGAATAGACCACAAAGCCGTGGGGCGGCAGGCTGGTGCCGGTCGGAAATGTATAGCGATGCAGGCTGGTGATGCCACTTTGTAGGCCAAAACCGGTCAGATCGAAAACGCTGCCGTTCGGATTGTATAGTTCGATATACTCGTCGCTGGCATCATTGCCTGTGCCGTCAGGATTCGGCAACAATTCTGTCAGCTGGGGTGCCATAAGCCCGATATCTGCCGCCGGCAGAACCGCCGTTGCGACGGTAGTTGAAGTATCGTCCGACAAGGCCAGCATTATAGCCGGCGGCTCAGTGGCCGGCAATAACAGGCTAAGCCCTGTTGGTACGGTCGACGGCGTACCGGAACCGGCAACCAAATTGCAGGCATTGGTAGCGTCGGGCTGAACGGTTTGCCAGCTACCGGCGCCGGGAGCATTAATGGCCGGGTTATTATGAACATCCAACGGCTGGCGCTGTAGGAAGGCGTTGGTGTTGGATGGCAACGTCTGGGCACCGGCAGTGATTGTTTTGGACCAGCCGACATAATCTTGCAGGACGGGCGTAACTGAACCACCCGGCGAGGTTTGATTAAAAGCCAGAACCTCCACCAGGCCAGCCGTACTAGACAGGCCAAGCGAGATCGAGTTGACCGTCAACTGATAGCAAAGTAACAGCGAGCTGTCGTTAACCATATAGTAACCATGCGGCGGCAGACTGCCGGACAACGCGATCAGCCGCCTGCTGGTGGCCTTGCCGAGATCGTAGTTGTTGAAGTACTCCAGCTGATATCTGCTCATGTCCAGGGTAGTATTGGTCGAGTTGTAGAGCGTGATGAACTGACCGTTACTGCTGGTTATTTTGAGCTGACTAATGGTGAGGGAGGGTGCACTAGCCGTATCAGCCGCTACGCTGCCTGACCGGGCAGTCACAGGGGCAATCAGCAGCATTGCTGCCACGGTTGCCGATAGTAGTCGTCTGGTCGTCCGCCGCATGGTAGGAGGATTGTAAGCTTGCCCTCTAAACCGAGGCAAGCATGAGCCCTTTCAATCTGCCCCAAATATTAAATATTTAATATTTGGAGGCTCCTCCGGCGCATATTGCCAGCAACGCGCTATACTTATTAACATGCTACAACTCAGTGCCAGTCTACTCAATAAGTCGGTATTATCTCTGCGAACCGGGACGCCGATTGCCGCAATTACCGGCGCAATTATTAATCCCGACAACCTAAAAGTTGAAGGCTTTTACTGTGAGGATAGTTTCGACAAGCGCCGACTGGTGCTCTTATATCAGGATATACGCGACATCTTGGCCAAGGGTTATGTCGTTAATGACCACGACGTCTTAACCGAACCGGATGAACTTATCCGTCTGCAAAAAGTTATGGAACTCAACTTTGAGTTAATCAGCAAACAAGTGGTTACCGTTGGAAAAGACAAAGTCGGCAAGGTTAGCGACTACGCCACAGAAACCACCACCATGTTTGTGCAAAAGATTTATGTTTCACAATCCATCCTCAAAAGTCTGACCGGCAGCTCACTGAGCATCGACCGAACCCAGATCAACGAAATCACGCCCAAGCGCATTATTATTAACGACCTGGCCAACACCGTTCCGGCCACCGTTCCGGCCACCGCTTAGTTGTCTTTATCCAGGGCGGCCTTGATATCATGGTAGCCGAAACCCTGACGCGCCAGGTATTGCATCAACTTGAGGTCATCCTGATACTTTGATTGCCGTCGCTTGCGCTCAATTATATCGAGTAGGGCAGCCTGCTCGTCGGCCTGTTCCTCCCCCAGCGCAACTTGGATGGTGTCGTCTGCCACATGTTTTTTACGAAGTTCTAACATCATTTTGCGACGCGAGGTAGGGCGGAGTAGCTGGC
>PFOA01000075.1:2661-3044 GCA_002792275.1 Candidatus Saccharibacteria bacterium CG_4_10_14_0_2_um_filter_52_9
ACTCCTCGATTTGCGGTTGGATACCTTTAAAGTCATCTTGAGAAACAAGATTCTCCTGATATGTAAAATACAAGAGATATTCCACCTCAACAAGCGAGGAATAAGAAATAGCTAAAAAATTTTTAAAGGCCTGATCGCTGTGCCTGGCGTAACCCTCGACAATATTTGTGGGGACAGACAGGACGGCTCGTTTGAGTTGCGATGATAAACCAAACATCTCTTCTCTGGGTAATTTTTTGGCGATCTTGTAAACGCCATGAGCCAGCTGATCGGCTTTTTGATAAATAGCCAATCGTCTATATCCTGTTGCTTGGTTTTGTTTGATTATTTTCATATACCCTCCCTGGTTTTAGCGCTCTGTGCTATGTGCTCTGCGCTCTTTG
>PFOA01000024.1 GCA_002792275.1 Candidatus Saccharibacteria bacterium CG_4_10_14_0_2_um_filter_52_9
GCCCAAAGCAGTTTGCTATCGCAAACGGCTTGCCAACTGTCTCACATATCTCAGTTGGAATGGTCTAGGTTTTGGGGTACTGGACAGAGTGACATCTTTAGGCACGTCAAACACTATTGAACCCTCCACACTATTTCCTGGATTAATGTCGCTGTACCAAGTGCTGCCTTCTGGCGCGGCATAAATAGTTGCCGTGTCATCAGCGGAGTACTCTTTATTGGCCGTGTCTAATAGTTTCTGATTGGCCGAGAACAAACTTTGTTTTTCGTTCCCAATATTCTTGACTGTGACGTTCAACAGGCAGTATTGGCCCTGTGCCGTCTTGGTCAAATACTGGTTAGTACCGACGGAGGGTTTGCCGCACTCAACGCTTTTGACGATAAACTCGAATTTACCGTCGCGGGCTGTTTCGCCGACCTTGGCTAGAGCTGCTGTTTTGTTGCTGGTTTTTGTCTCACCGCTACTTGTACTTGTCTTAGTGTTTGTCTTGTTGCCACCCGATGCACTAGCGGCTATGGCAATTACCAGAAACGCCAGAACTACTGTTAATATTTTGTGTCTCTTGAACCAGTTGCCGTCCTTTTGCTTAGACATTGTGCTTCTCCTTATATAATTTAGTATTCTGCGGCATTTAAAAGCTCGCCGCCAGCGATGGCCGAAACCACCCATAACCGTTTCCAGTCATGACCATCGTGAAATAGTGCTCTGACGACGAGCTGCAATCTCACGATGGATTTTTTACCTTGCCAGCGAACTGGTTTAGGCTATAGTGGTTTCCCACTTGCCTGCCATTATATATTGTTTTGACGGTCAACGGGTGCTTGATTGGTTTGCGTGATAGAATTTGGTGGATGAGCTTAGGTAAAATGCTGAAAATCGGGCTGGTTGCGACTGCTACTTTAGGGCTGATGGCGGTTACTATTGCCGGGGCGATTTGGGTTAGTCATGCCGAGCGGCGCAAGGCCGCGGCAGTTTTTCCCAAATGCGAGAGCGTGCACAGTGTCCACAAGGCAGTTATTGAGGATAATAGGGTTGTTCCCGAGCACACCGAAGCCAAACGTTGCGACACGCTCACGATTACCAATCTGGATGATACGGCGCGGTTTGTGGCTTTTGGCGAGCATGATCGGCATGTGGCTTACGACGGCGTCTACGAAAAGTATTTATCAAATGGTAGCAGCCTAAAGGTTACCTTGATCCAGCCCGGAACTTTCAAGTTTCATGACCATATAGAAGACAAGGCTCAAGGTACCTTTACGGTTCGGTAGAATTGAGTGTGGCCCAACCCCATCGCAAAATATCTAACAGCGATTCGTTGCAGATACGCTCATGCTTTATACAGAGAGGGATGGTACACTATGAGCATGAATCCAATAGTCTACGGCTGGCAGAGTTTTATTTATGGTGTCCTAAAACGACGACCCAGTATTGATTTTAGCGAAATCCCCAGCACCATTCATTTCACTAGTCGCTACGATCAAAAAAATAAGGTTCATTGGGTCGAATCGCCTGAGCTACCTGAGTTTATCGTCAGCGGTAAAACTAGCGAAGAACTCGCAAAAAATGTAGGAGACACTTTACTTGTATATTTCGATGTTCCTACCTATTTCGCAAGAAGGTTTCCGGAGGGAGTATTTAACTTCACCAACAAAAAAACTGGCCAGCAGGAAACAATTCAGGTTAAAAAAGAGTTAGATAGGGCACTGGCTTAAGGCACGACGTATGACTCCTCCTCGCACTGTGTATCCTCGCTCTAATGAGGAGTGCATCGCACTGCTAAAGGCGCTGGGATTTAAGAAAAAGTAGGCATTGGTAGGGCCAAGCATCCTCAAAAATATATGCACCCCACGCGAAGAAATCAAAATCTTGACGACAAGCCATTCATACTTATTACCCATGAGTATTTTGATGCTAATGGCCAGCGGTTAATGAAGAAACTACTCAACTGGGGATTTACGAAAGAAGAGCTCGAGGAGAAGTGTAAAAATCTCTGAAAAAGGCTAAACTTTGATTTTGAAGCGCCGCTGGGCGTGGGTGCCGAAGATGCCGGCCGCCAATAACAGTAGCAGAACGATGTAGACACTGCGGTCGATCAGGTTGGCGGCCACTATGGTTGAGCTGTCAATGTGGTGCAGGTGTTGGGAAAACAGCAGAAATGATTCACGAAAGCCAATGGCGCCGGGCGTGATTGACACAAACAGCGCAAAGTTGGCGGCACCGGTGTAAATAACCACCTGGCTCAGATGTACGCCGGGCGACACCGAGCGTAGCTCAACGTAGTAGATGGCCACCCAGAGCAGTACTTGTAACAGCGTCGCCAAAGCCAGCCAATACCAGGCTTTGGCGGGCATATGTTTGCCGCCCAGCAACTTAAAAACCGTTCTGTGAGCCAGGACGATCACCACAACAACTAAGAGTGTTACGACTGTCAACAGCCACCAGTTTAGTAAGCCGGATAACAGCAATAGCCCGCTGAACAGCGCGTAGAAGAAGTAATAGGCAAAGGTAGCCGAAGTGTAGTCTTTGAGCTTAACACCATGCTTCTTGTTGAGATAAACCGCCCTGAACGCCGGGCCGCTCTGTAAAGGCCCGAAGAAGTTAATAACTGATGAGTACATGCTGATAAGCAGGGCTTCGCTCTTGGGAACCGCCACGCCGCACAACCGAACCATGCTGTCGTAAACAGCAGTTAAGCAGGCCGTAAACACCAGGTACATGCCGAGCAGTATCAACAGCAGGCCGGGCGAGATCTGCTCCAGCTGTTGACGCAGTTCGTGATGGGTCAAAAAGTAATTGACGGCCAGGGCGATAGTAACAATCAGGATGGTAATGGCAGACAGCGGCCGCCACGGGATGCGCTTTAGCATGTCATCCATTATACTGGTTGATAATTATAGATATGAAAATTCTGAGTTCTTCCAAGTTTTTCAAGAGTATTGTGGTTTTATTGGTGCTGGAGGCCGGCTGGATCGCCCTGACCGGCCGCTACCCGATGGCCTTTGACGAAGATTTTCATTTTGGGTTGATCAAGCTATATGCCCACCACATCAGTCCCTTCTGGGACGCTCATCCGGCCGGCGGCGATGCCTTTGGAGCGCTAACCCGCGATCCGTCCTATCTGTACCACTATCTTATGAGCTTTCCTTACCGCTTGATTAGTGTATTCACGGATAGCCAAACAGTACAGATACTGATCCTCAGGGCGCTTAATATCGCTCTGTTTGCCAGCAGTCTACCCCTGTTTCGCAGACTATTGCTCAAAACAGGCGCTTCGCGGGCGATGGTGCATCTCAGCCTGCTGGTTTTTGTGCTGGTGCCGATCGTTCCCCTGCTGGCAGCTCAGATCAACTACGACAACCTGATTATGCCGCTAACCGCACTGGCTCTGTTGCTGGCTCTGCGCCTAAAGAGCCGGGTATTACGGAAGTCATTTGACCTGCCTGCCCTCATGCAGTTGTTACTGGTGTGTTTGCTGGCCAGTCTGGTCAAATATGCCTTCTTGCCGGTATTCGCCGTTATAGTCGGCTTTATGGCCTTTCATTGCCTGCGTACTTATGATTCCTGGCGAAGGTTTGGCTCTGCCCTAAAAGTCGGTTGGCGCAAGCTCGGAAGTTGGCAGCACTGGCTGTTAATCGCCTCTGTAATAGTCGGTACCGGTCTGTTTATTGAGCGCTACGAGGTAAATCTGGTGCGCTACCACACCCCGGTAGCCGATTGCGCTCAAGTATTGAGCTATGCTCAGTGCCAGCACTACGCCCCCTGGATCCGCGATTACAACCTTGAACAATCTAAAGGCCCGGTCATCAACACCAGCCCGCTGTCTTACAGCTATCACGAGTGGTTTTACGGTATATGGTTGCGTACTTTCTTTGCCGTTGACGGCCCGGCCAGCAACTTTGAAACCCGAGGACCGCTGGTAGTGCCGGGACTGGGGGCTGTAGTCCTTACGATCGCCTCCGGTGTGGCGTTATTATTTACAGCTCGCCGGCTGTGGCGCCGTTACAATGCGCCAGCACTGTGGCTGTTCAGCTTGGCCTCCCTCTGTTACATTGCCGCTCTCTGGCTGAGCGAATATCAGCTGTTTGTACAAACCGGCCAGCCGGTAGCCATCAACGGCCGTTATCTGTTGCCGGTACTATCGTTAGGCCTGTCGGCTGTCGGCCTGGCTGTTAATGAACTGCTACAGCAACGCCATCGCCTCAAGCTGGCCTTCGCAGGCTTTGTTTTAGTCTGCTTTATATGGGGCGGCGGCGCTCTGACCTACATACTGCGCAGTAGCGACTACTGGTACTGGCCGAATCCGGCCGTCAAAACCGCCAATCACACCGTAAAACGGGTTTTGGGGCCAATTACTCCTGGGTACGACAAGCCGACCCAGTTTATACGCTATCAGCCGTAGCGCTGGCGCTTGGTTTGCTCCAGCGTATCTTCGATAAGGATGCGGTTGATACGGATCAGATCGGCGATGATATTTAACACCAGACACAGGAAAGCCGTAATCATCAGTAGCGAACCAACCAATAGCGACTGGATGTGGCCACCGGTGGAACCATCCTGAATACTCAAGTAAGTAAAGCGGGCAAACGGAACCAGGCCGAGAATAAAGGTTATGACGGCCAGCGAGCCGAAGATCATATTCGGCCGGTACATCACAAAGGCTCTGATGATTACCACTGCTGATCGTAGAACGTGCTCGGTGGTTGACTTAAAAAGCCGCGACTCACGCAGTTTAGGGTTGGTTTCGACCGGAATGCTGGCAATGGCCAGCCCCTTGTTGCCGGCCTGGATAATGGTTTCGGTGCAGTAGCTGAAACGGGTAACAGTGTTGAGGTGCATCAGTGATTCGCGGCTGTAAGCTCTAAAGCCGCTGACAGCATCCGGTAACTGTGTGCCGGCGGCCTTGTTGACCACGGCACTGCCCAGACGCTGGAGTAGCTTTTTGCCCCATGAAAAGTGGCTGATGGTGTGGGTCTGGCGGTCGGCAATTACAATATCGGCTTTGCCATTCAGAATCGGCTGTACCAGATCGGCTATCCGGTTCTGGGGGTATTGATTGTCGCCGTCGGTGTTAACCACGATGTCGGCATTCAATTCCAGTGCCTTGTTAATGCCGTCATGAAAAGACCGACCCAGACCTTGATTGCGGCTGTGCCTGACAAAATGCTTGACGCCGTGGCGGCGGGCCACAGCCACTGTCTCATCTGTTGAGCCGTCGTCGGTGACTAAAACAATAATCTCATCAACGCCGGAAATCGACTTCGGAATGCTCTCAAGTACCAGCGGCAATGTAGCCTCTTCGTTGAGGCATGGGATATGGATGACTAACTTCACTATATTTAGTATAATGTATATCAAGTAAATGCCACAAAAACGCCCCCCTATTGCTAACTATGCCCAAACTGCGTCTCAGCGGCCTATGCAGGATGTGCGCGCCGCCAAGGCGGCCGCCCAGTTTCCGGCGGTGGGCATGACCCTGCACAGCTATCAGTACGACCCGCGCGACCGCAAGCACCGGGCTCCCGGCCAGCCGCCACTTATCAAACAGGGTCGCTGGTACCGATTTTGGCATGGTTGGAGCCTCAAGCGAGTGGTGGTCAGCCTAGCGGTAGTGATTCTGCTGATCGGCGGCTTCGTGGGCGGCAAGTTCCTGTGGAACGCCCACAAGCTGTTCGGGGGTAATATTTTTGGCATCCTGCACTCCACCAAGCTCAAAGGCGAAGACGTCGGTCGTGTAAATATACTGTTGGCCGGCAATTCGGCCGATGATCCCGGTCACAGTGGTGCCAACCTCACCGATTCCATCATGGTAATCAGCATTGATACCAGAAACAACAAGGCTTTCATGCTCAGCATTCCCAGAGACCTATGGGTTCATGTGCCGGGCGACGGCCACGAAAAAGTAAACCACGCCTACGTTACCGGCGAAGACAGTGATTTCAGCGAAGATGGTTACGCCAAGGGCGGCATGGGTCAGCTGGAACAGGTGGTTAGCAATAGCCTGGGAATGCCGATTAACTATTACGCCCTGGTTGACTACAATGCCTTGAAGCAAGCTGTAGACTCCGTGGGCGGCGTTGATTTTACCGTTAAGAGCAGTGACCCGCGCGGCTTGTATGACCCTAACATCGACTGGTCGACTCGCGCCCACAACCCGTTGGTCAAGCTCACCAATGGCCCACATCACCTCAATGGCCAGCAGGCTCTGAACCTGGCCCGGGCCCGCGGCGATTCTTATAACTCATATGGCTTTGCGGCCAGCGACTTCGATCGTACCGAGCACCAGCGGCAATTACTGGTGGCTCTTAAAAATAAGGCTGTTTCGACCGGTACCCTGGCCAATCCCGCCAAGTTAAGCAGTCTATCCGACGCCATCGGTAATAATGTCAAAACCGATCTCCAGCTTAGCGAAGTTCACCGCCTTTACGATATTTCCAAAAAGATTAATAGCAACAACATTCAATCACTGAGCCTTAACAAGGCCGACGGCAAAAACCTGTTGGACAGTTACGCGGCACCCGGTGGTCAATCAGCTCTGATACCGGCCGCCGGACTCGACGACTTT
This sequence comes from Candidatus Saccharibacteria bacterium CG_4_10_14_0_2_um_filter_52_9, assembly GCA_002792275.1. GTDB lineage: Bacteria > Patescibacteriota > Saccharimonadia > Saccharimonadales > UBA4665 > UBA5150. The sequence continues at coordinate 6,563 of PFOA01000024.1, forward strand.
AGCGACATCAAGGCCTTTTTACTGCGCAAAATTTCGTCCGACCCGGTGGTGCAAGAGGCCGCCACGGTAGTGGTGCTGAATGGCACAACCGTTGACGGTCTGGCTACCAAGGTTGAACGCCGGTTGGTGAGCAAAAACTTTTTGGTTGATGGCATTGGTGATGCCGGTAATATCGCCCAAGCCAGAACAGCCATTATCAATAACAGCGCCGGCAAAAAGCCGGCCACCAGCGCTGCCCTGGTAGGCTTGTTCGGTAATCACCTTACAACCCAGAACCCCTACGCCGGCAAATACGAGGCCGACTTTATCATCGTGCTAGGTACCGACCAGTCATCTGGCGGCTCTACCAAGACAACCAACTAGATGGTATGCTCGGTGTATGACTGATCAAGTGGCGGTAAATTATCTTCATGCCTTTTTAGAGCGTCACCCGGTGCGCAATTATAAAAAGGGTGAGATTGTTATTTTTCAGGGTGAGGCTCCGCGCAGTGCTTTTATAGTCAAAAAAGGCATTATTAAGGCCTATAATCTGAGTGTTAGCGGCGATGAAAAGCCGGTGGCGTTTTACTCTGACGATAATGCTTTTCCGGCCTCGTGGGTGTATGGCAAAGTAGCCAGCGCCATATATTATTACGAGGCCTTTACGCCCGATGTAGAGGTCTACGTTATTGATCGTGAAGAGTTCGTTAACTTCATCAAAAAACGTCCCGAGTTACTATACCAGGAGCTGGAGCGCTTGCTTGCCGACCAAATGGGCGGCTCACTGCGCCTGAACGCCCTACAGCACTCCAGGGCCAGCGACAAGCTGATCTATACCCTGCACTACCTGGCGCTAACACACGGCAAGCCGGCAAGCGCAAACAATATCGAGATTATACTGGATCTGACACATCAGGATTTTGCCAATCTCACCGGTCTAACGCGAGAAACCGCCGCTACTGAGCTTAACCGACTCAAGAAAAAAGGCGTTATTAACTACGGTAAGCACCGCCCCTACACGCTAAATATGAGCAGTTTAATGCAGTTACAAAACGATCAGTTTATTGCTGATATCCAGCCGGTTAAGCTGGCAGTTTAGCGTCGTCGCTTGTCTGCAGAGTGTCGGTGACCACTCGCGCCAGGTTGTGGGGAGCTGTCCAGGATTTTATAATTGCCCGGCTGGCTCCGAACTTATAAGATTCGGCTACCTCTGGTGAGTTTTCCATATTGGTGAAGATCAGGATTTTTACTTTGTTATGTTTTTTGGGGGCATCCCACTTCTTTAAGAATTCCAGCCCGCCCATAATCGGCATTAACAGATCTAAAAGCACCAGATCAGGCTCGAAATTTTTTAGCTTTTCTAAGGCCTCTTGGCCATCAAAGGCCTCGACTACCTCGTACCCCTCGTGCCGCAGGATAATGCAGTAGGCGTTGTTCAGGTCGTGGTCATCTTCTACAACAAGTATTCGAGCCAAGGGTGAGCCTCCGCTTATAATTCAATATTATAGTTATAGCATACTGAGTCCAGGTACGCAGTATGGAATTTTTTACAGGAACTAAGCTTTAGCTTTCTTACGGCTCGAAGACTTTTTATTCGGTAAAGTCCTGGGCAGCGTAAAAAAGAAATTGGTGCCTGCGCCTTCCTCGCTGTGAAACCAGATTTTGCCATCCAGAGTATCGAGTAGACCTTTTACCAGGTACAGCCCCAGCCCGGTGCCGGTAGTCTCACGCTTGACGATGTTTTGAGCACGGAAAAACTTGCTGAACACCTGATCCTGAGAAAACTTGGGAATTCCCCAGCCGCTGTCGGTAACCTCTACCTGTACTTCGTTGCGGTGCGGCCGAATAGTTATTGTGACTTGCCCGTTGTCGGGGGTGTACTTTATGGCGTTGGACACCAGGTTGGTGACGATTTCCTTGACAATCAGGGCATCGGTTTTAATCGCCGTACTGCCCTTGCCGCGAAGCTGTAATTTTAGGTCGATTGACTTAGCGGTGGCCATCAGCTCAAGCTCGGGCATTAGCTCTTCTACCAGCTCATTCAGTTTGACCAGCTTGGGCGAAATGGCAATCGTGCCGCTTTCGATACGGGTTATATTCAATAAGGTGCTGATGAGCTCGTTCATGCGGTTGGTGGCACCAACAATGGTGCTCAGAGACTTGTTCTGGGCTTCGTTCAGATCGCCCATGTAGCCGTCGGTCAGCATGTGGGTGTAAGTTTTAATCGCTGATAGCGGTGTGCGTAACTGGTGTGAAGCCAGTGAGATAAACTCGCTTTTCATGCGGTCGACCTCTTGTTCCAGTGAAATATCGCGGAACACCTCTATAGCGCCCAGAGGCTTACCGTTAAGCAGAATCGGCGATACGTTGATGGAAACCGGTATTTCCTGGCCATCCTGCCGGCGATAAAACATTTTTTCGGCTATTGGCCGACCGGTGAGGAAGGCTTTGGTGATTGGCCGGTCTATCAAATTTGTCGGCACATCATCGGCCGATACGGCAATAATCTTTTTGGGAAACCAGGTGCCCACCAGCTCATCCTCGCTGTAGCCTAGTATGCCTTGTGCGGCCGGATTAACTCTGGTGATTCTGCCGAATTCGTCGGTAGAGATGGCACCGTCGCCAATACTGGTAAACAATGCCTCAACTTCTGCCTGACGCTCGTGGGCGGTGCGCCGTGGAGCCGACGGCATGTCTGTCTCAGCCATGTTTGCCACCCGTCCTGGCGGCCAATTTGCGTAGTTCGTTAGTGTATTCTTCGATGATGTCGCCGTCTTCTGTCAGCAGTGACACAACAGCCTTGATCCAATCGATCAGGCTCAGTAAGTCAGCTTGAGATAATTCAGAAGGAGATTTGTGTAAGTGATCTTCGACTTGCCGGGCAATAAATCTATCGGCCGTCGGGCCCAGATAGGCGTGGGTGACCTGCACCACTTGATCATAAACAGAATCGGGCTGGCTAGCGGCCATGACGCTACACCTCCTCGATCTTCTTCAGTCGTCCGGCACCGATGATAAGCATGACAAAGCCGGCACCGCCCAATATCCTGAAAATAAGCGTCAGTAGCAGTCTGTAATCGAGTGTCAGGTACCCTGGGCTGGGGCGGATGCCATTTAGGTATTGCAGAGCTATGGAGCTGAAGATAACTGCCAACAGGCCTACAAACCAGGCATAAAGATAAGGAATAATGACACTGACCACCACTAACCAGACGGGCAGAAAGTACGGGTTTTTGGCTGACGCCAGACTGCCCAGGTCGAAATTGGCCAGTAAGGCAATCAGCGCCGGTAGTGGCAGGCTCCAGGCCAGCAGGGTTGCGCCGCGAGCCAGAGCTGCAAAATGGGAACCCTCGGAGGTCTTGCCGATTGAGGCGGCGTATTGCCGCAAGCGGTCGGAGCCCATAAAGGCCACAAACCACACCATTAGCGAGGGTAATGATACTGCTAAAAATATAATCCGATACTCGATCGGGCTCAATCGATAGGCTGACATGGCTTCATGACTGACTGGCAGAATAAAAATTAACAGCGTATAAAGTAATGCCAAAAACACAAAACCGGGCATTGCATTAGTAACAATGCGACGGGCAGTCTGCTTAAGGGTCTTGATGGCTTGCTTTGTCATAAATCTGTCTACAGGTCTATTAAAGCATACCCTCGTATTAACGCCGGTAAGATTTTCTACATCTTGTGCTTGGCCTGTCACTCGGCAATAATAGGCTTTATGGCGGACTCACCATCACATTTTAAGCCACAGAAGCGATATCTTATGCTGGTGGCTTTGCTGGCCCTGGCGATCTACGTGTTGTTGCCGCAATTGGGCGATTTTCGCTCCAGCTGGCAGCAGTTGCAACACCCGGCGCTAGACTGGACAGCCCTGGCTATTGCCCTGTCATTCGGCACCTACCTGGCCGCCGCCGCAACCTATTACTTATTGGCGCTAAAGCCACTGCGTTATGGCCGCACAGTTTTAGTTCAGTTGGCGGCGATGTTTATTAACCGCTTACTACCGGCCGGTATCGGCGCGTTGGGCGCAAACTATGCCTACTTAAGGCATTCCAAGCACAGCTCCGGGCAAGCCGCCGGCATCGTAGCCTTTAATAACCTGCTGGGCTTTGCCGGACACAGTTTGTTAGTCGGCGGCACCCTGCTGGCCTTTCGCGGCCAATTGCAATCAATTAACAAACCTGCTCTGTCTCACGGTTTGGCCGCCTGGGCTGTAGCCGCCGTAATGATTGTACTGATTATTGCCATCGTGGCCGGTCGGGAGCGGTTTCGGCGAACGGCGGCCGATGTAAAACAGCAATTCCAAACCTATGGCCAGCGGCCGTTTCGTACCTCATCAGCCCTGCTCAGCTCAATCGCCCTAACGCTCTGCAACGTCCTTGCCCTGTACGCCTGCGCCCAGGCCTTTTCTGTTCACTTGGCCTTCAGCACTGTACTGATAATCTTTACCTTTGGCATCAGTCTGGGCACGGCCGTGCCGACCCCGGGCGGCCTGGGCGGTTTCGAGGCCGGGCTGGTGGCCGGCTTTGTGGCCTATCACGTCCCGAACTCCACCGCCTTGGCCGCGGCTCTGTTGTACAGGCTGATCAGCTACTGGCTGGCACTACTGGCCGGCAGTGTGGCTTTTGTAATTTGTGATCGACGACGCTTATTGCAGACCTGAGTTACATCTGGATGCGGTTGAAACGATTAACGGCAAAGTACATGCAAGCCGCCAGCGTAACGGCAATAACGATCAAATCTTTTTCCAGACCGAAGTGTGTCTGGTTGGCCAGCAGGTAGCGCAAAGCATCGACCATGTAGGATATAGGGTTGTAGGAACTCATGATCCGCAAGAAGGTTGGGACGCTGTTCAACGGGTAAAGCGCGCTCGACAGGAAGAATAGGGGCATAACTAATAAGTTATTGATGCCCTGAAAGCCTTGAAAATCATCAACCATCGAGGCGATGCCGGCGCCCAGGCAAGCTAAAGCCAGGCAGATCGCAACCAGCAATCCGAAAGCCGGAACCACCAGCAACCAGTCGTATGGTCGGAAGCCCAACAGCATAGAAATAAAAAACACCAGCATGCCCTGCATAATGGAAACCGTGGCGCCGCCCAGAGCGCTGCCGATCAGGATTTTAGCGCGCGACACCGGTGTTACCAAAAGTTCCGATAAGAAGCCAAAGCGCTTGTCCATCAGAATAATCACCCCCCAGAAGATACCGGATAGTAATACCGTTTGGGTAATAATGCCGGGTACCAGGAACTGCATGTAGTCGCCCTCGCCGGCACGTTTATAAATTGCTCCAATGCCGTATCCCAGCGCTAGCAGTAGTAAAATCGGTTGGCCGAGAGTGCCCATAATGCGGGAGCCGCTACGATAGTAGCGTCTGATCTGTCTCTGCCACAGAGCGTAGATTACCTCCATTACCTTAACTTTGTGTTGCGCAGAGCCATTTTAAAGTTCAGGCCATTGTTGTTGCCACTGTCGGCCTCATCGCGGGTGGTTGAGCCGGTTAGCTTCAGGTAGGCGGCTTCCAAAGTTTTGGTACCGGTTTGCTGGCACAGTTCGGCGGTGGTGCCGGTGGTGATAATTTTGCCGTGATCGATAATCGCGATTCGTTCGGCGACTGCTTCGGCCTCATCCAGGTAGTGGGTGGTAAAGAAGATAGTCATGCCCTTTTCCTGGCTGAGCTTTCTGACATAATCCCACATCAGGTTGCGGGTTTGGGTATCCAGACCCAGAGTAGGTTCGTCAAGAAACAGAATCTTTGGTTCGTGTAGTAGGCCGCGGGCAATTTCCAGACGGCGGCGCATTCCGCCGGAGAAGGTTTTGATCATAGAGTCTTTGCGGCTCCAGAGCTCGACCAGCTCAAGCAGGTCCTGGATGCGTTTTTGGCGTTCGGCTTTGGGCACTTCGTAGAGCACGGCATGCAGTTCCATGTTTTCATAGGCCGACAGCTCTTCGTCAAGACTGGGATCCTGAAAAACAATGCCAAACGATTTGCGGGCGTAGTTTTGCTCCTTGGTAACGTCGTGGCCGGCCAGCTGAAGGCGGCCGCTGGTGGGGCGCAACATGGTAGTCAGCATCTTGATGGTGGTACTCTTGCCGGCACCATTGGGGCCCAAAAAGGCAAAAATCTCACCTTTTTTGACATCAAAAGAAATACCGTCAACGGCTTTTATATCGCCGAACTGCTTAACGACATTTTTTGCGGTGATAATTGACTGGGCCATGTATTACCTACCAGTATACACGGGTTGCTATACTTTGTATACCATGGGCGGGCGGACCATGTATTTGGCAGGGCACATACTGAGTATGCATACGTTATGCATAGGGTATGTAGTGTCCGAAAGACAGGGAGACTGCATCTCCCAATTGTATGGGCTATAATCAAACTAATGAGATCTGAAGTTTTAGCGTCGCGGATGGCGACTATGAATGAGAGCGCCACGCTGGCTCTCAACGCCCGGGCCAAGCAGTTGGCGGCCGAGGGCAAGACTATTTATAACCTGACAGCCGGCGAGCTGGCTACTGATACACCGGAGTACATCCAACAGGCCGTAGCCAGGACCTTGTCTCAGAACAAATACACCCCCGTTGCCGGCCTGCCCGAGCTGCGCCAGGAGATCGCCCGCGAAACCAAGTCATTTTATGGCTTGGACTGGATCGAGTCGACCAACGTGGTAGTCACCGGCGGTGCCAAACCAGCTCTCTACGCCACCCTTTTAGCACTTATAAACCCCGGCGACGAAGTCATCGTGCCCACCCCGTCCTGGGTTAGCTACAACCACCTGATCGAACTGGTGGGTGGCATCGTGATTGAGGTGCCACTAACTGAGAGCTTTGATCTGGATCACGATGCCATTGCCGCCCAGATGTCGTCGCGCACCAGGGCGGTGATTGTCAACTCTCCGCACAACCCCACCGGTGCCGTGTTTTCAAAAACAGCCCTAAGCCAACTGGCCGTGGTTCTGAGAGGCAGTAACATCACAGTGATTGCCGACGATATTTATGCCAAGCTAGTCTACGACAGAGGCTTTACGCCCACACCCACCTGCCGATTTGAAAAACTGGTCATTATTAACGGTTTCTCCAAAAGCCAAGCTCTAACCGGTTGGCGAATCGGTTACGCCATAGCCGACAAGACGATTGCCGATGCCATAGCCAGCCTCCTAAGCCATATGACCGGCAACGCCTCTGTGCCCAGCCAGCAGGCCGCCCTGGCGGCTCTAAAGCGGGATGACAAGCCACCAATCGAAACTATTGAGGCCTTAAAAGA
>PFOA01000078.1 GCA_002792275.1 Candidatus Saccharibacteria bacterium CG_4_10_14_0_2_um_filter_52_9
TAGACAAGGCTCCGATCTGCACACCCGAACCTATCGGCTGTGAACCAGTGGTCTTAGTATAGGTTTTTATGCCGCCATGATCAGTTGTGCATAAGCCCGTACTATCCTTGAACCCACCACCCGCCGACACATCACTGCCCAAGAAATGGGTGTAGGGCATGTTAACCACCTGCTTGCACGGATTAAGTGATTTCTCACCACCGCCACCTTGTACGTCACCGCCAGGCCCTACCCAACCAAAAGTGTATTGCACATACATATAGGTGCAATACTTATCGCCAGGATTAAATGGACGTGGGTCATAGTTACCCCTTAATAAGTCGGTTGGATCTGCCCCATACGTACCGCCGTTGACTGGCCCGGCTATAGCTCCAGAACCACAAGAAGCAGGCAACTTATAAAAACAACTCCTGGTAGAAATAGTGACATTGTCGCTCGAGTTGTTCGTGACGGATGAGAAGTACTTAACATTATTGGGATCTTCGTCGTCAGGGCGACCGTCCTTTTCCAGTTTGGTGTCAGCGTCAATCGACAAGTTAAACGGCACGTATACCCCGAAGCTAAACGGCGGGCAGACCGCGCCAAGTAAGCTGGGTCCGCCAACATATTCCGGACTAGCATTAATAGTTATCGTCTGTGGGTGACCCGTGTCACTGACTGAGCCAGAATAAGAAAACGGGATTGAAGCTGATCTATGAATCGTAGCAGATATATAGTGCTTTCCGTTGGCGTCCGTGAGGCTCAGGGCATGACCGCTCAAACTCGGTGGCAACTCGGAAGCATCACCGCCGCCATCGTTGTAAACCGTCGCGTAAACCGTATATTTACCTGAGTAGCCATTGCCCCACGCCACCTGGCCGCCGGGCATTTCGCCAATAACACTATTTATCTGGCAATGCGCCGTGTGACACTTCACAGAGTAAAAGTCCTCTCTGGCAGGTGGGTGCGTGTAGGGGTTACCGTCAGTAGTAGGATCAGGGTAATCCAACCAGTTGCCAGACGCATTCAAATATTGGTGTTGTACAACTAAATGAACTCGGTCCTGATTGCTGTCGTCGCTACCACTGGATGAGTACATATAGGTTCTTGGAGTAGAGCTGAAATCCGTTCCGTGTACGTTGTTATTTGCAGCGTCGTTGTTCTGAAGCGGCCCGTCATGTAGTTTATTATTGTCAGTCCCCGCAATTGTCACATAGCTCCTCGTATGGCGCCAAACGCCTCCTGACCCCCGTAGGCCACCAGAATCTGTAACTACTACACTATTACATGTTACCGTGGGTGACGGTGGCGTAGGTGGGGTTGGACGTGGCGGGCAACCTATATCAAAATCACTCGAATCAAAGGGGGTGTTTATCCAGATGCCGTTGCCTCCGGTTACTTGTGTATATTCAAACTTGTATCTCTTGTCTGGTTGCCAGCCATCTCGGGGTGCATACATCGCATACGTTCCTCTACTGAATCCAGTATGTCCGTTGGGAGGGGTATGGCCGGGTCCAAACACGTTTAAGTAGGGTTGCCATTCGGGGTGGCTGGGAAAAGAGGCGTGGCCATTCGGGCTACCATCATCCGCTATAGGAACGTCAAGTTCAGGAGAGGCCGTTGATGGATCAGAAGCATCGTAAACAAGGAGGTGGATAGCCATGCCCCATCCTGCCTGTTGGTTGCCCGTTCCATAGTCATCATCACCATAATATATTGGCTGACCGTCGTCCACGTTTGAAGTAGAGCACTGTGGACGTAACGTAGAACTGATGGTGTTTTCTCCCCAATACTGTTTGGACTTGTCCGCTTTCGGATATATTACTGTACCCGCGTTAGAAATACCGTTACCAAGGTTCGGCGAGTCTAGGTAACCGGCAAACCCCAAACGAGTATCCGGGGAAGTGCTAGTGGCATCAAGTGCAAAAAAGTAAGATGGGCAACCATGCGCAAGAGTGCAAGTAGGAGTGGATATTTTAATTTCGGCACTATATAGCCCTTGGTGGTTGGGTACACTTGTAAAAGCAGTGTGCGGTATAGCAATTTGGATACCATCTTTGCAACCATTGGCGTGCACATCATATCTAGCTGTACTCACTACTGAGGCTTGGGTCTCATCACTGCCGATGTTAAGAACCTGCCAATAAATGCCTCGGGGCGATCGGCCATTGTCACATGTAACGTTGGGTGCATCAGGATCATAAATATGTGGCTTCAGGTTCATGTAAATTACCCGATCCGCGCCAGGCGATCGAGTATATATTTTCACCCACGCACCACGATGTTTCACACCCGTGCCTGTTTGGCTATCCGAAAACGAGTCACTGATGTTTAGCAAGTGGGTGCCATCACCCGTTCCGTTTGTATCGTAGTTGGGCACTTGATAATGTAATGAGCCGTAGCCGTTAGCATGGGCTGAACCTGTAAGTAGTACTAAAGTGCCGCACAGGACAGAGGCAAAAAGACCAAGGCAATATATATATCTGATTCTTTTTCTCATTATCATTGAAGTGCCGGATCTGTTTCTCCAATAATATCTAAGATCTTGCCAAGTGTATACGGGCCTGTTGTCGACTTACTCCTCTGGCTGCCAGTGAGTCCATTATTATAAATATAGAGCGCTTTGGTCGCATAGGCATACGCTTGTCTATTATTACCCACGCCATAAGCCGAGCTTGCGAATAATGCATCAAAGTTAAACGCTGCGAGCTGGTTTGTAGAGTTGCTCTTGCTGCCGCCCCCTATAGCGGAGAGAGTTGAACATATGTTTGTGTAGGGCTTAAGTTCGTCATAGGCCTCTTTGTACTTTCTTTGCTTAAGGAAAGAGTATGCCTGCACCTGAACTTTACTGCACTTCTTAGCATTAGAGGCGGCAGGCCAAAGAATAATACCCGCTGCCAGGCATACCACAGCAAGAAGGCTCAGCCATTTTGCTTTTTTTTGGTCTATTTTCTTGAACTGCCGCATGTACACCCTA
>PFOA01000072.1 GCA_002792275.1 Candidatus Saccharibacteria bacterium CG_4_10_14_0_2_um_filter_52_9
TGGGCAAGAGCCAACACAATTACCGATTTTTCGACAGCCTGAAATTGATCTGGACTCACAAACCGCTTGACAAGCACAGCTTGGTTCGCCTTGCGGCCGATCCAGCGGGTCGCGTCACGGGCAATGTCATCGTCAGACTTTTTCATGGACTACTATTGTATATCATTTGCACTTTACATAACTTTATTTGGTGGTAAGATACCAACAGATAACCGAAAGGCTTGTTATGGCGGAAACAGAAATCACCGGTAACTATCTGACCGACTGCCGGATATGGCAAAAAATAATCAGCGGTATGGACACCCGAGCGGCTAAGGCCATTGCCGGCCGGCAGGCGCTGGGGGCTCTCAGGAACCGCACCTCACATGATTCGCGCAATGTCATCCTAAGTGCCGACGCCGCCTTGCAGATACCGGATGGCACCAACCCGACAGAAGAAACGCTCTGGCCGTACCTGCAATACGGTGAAATGCAAACCCGGGGCTGGCTGGGCAGATTATTTTGCGTACCGATGAAAAAAGACGTTTTGCTGACCTGGGCGTTGTACGACGCCAGAGTCTTAGGGCCTGTCGAAGAAGACTACATTACTCCCGATGCCCCCGGCCTTGAAGAAGATAAGCCCGAATTCCGACTACCGATCGACCAACCATTACGCCGGGCTATCCACTTTCCGGTCGGCTTAATCAATTACGCCGTGCCTTACGCCGTGCCCGGCCAGTTCCGGCTACACTAGCATATGCCCGAAGCACTACAGGTACCGCAATTAGCACCCGACGACATCGCCGGCAACCATAACATCCTGACCGATGAGTTCACCAGCCGTTATATAAAGCGGGCTCACATCTCGCTGCTGGCCAAGGCCCAACGCTACGACCCGGACAATCCATTTTGTGGTTACGACCAAACCTTTTGGCCGGCCATGCCCAACGAGCACAGCGAACTAGCCGCCAAGGTTATTCTAGGCGGCTTCTTTAGAATGCTGCCCAAAAAGATGGATCGGCTTTTTTATCAGCCCTTTGCCGAAAGAGTCGATGAGATCGCCGACAGCCTTCACGAAAACCCCCTGCTGGTAGTAACCGGCCATTCGCCCGACTTGGTAGCCGCTATACCGGTACACGGGATCTCCAAAGCCGTGGCCAAAAACCAGCCGGGCGATTACCTACAAAACCTATACGACATAATCAAGGAATCACACGCTGTAGGCACCCGTGGCTTTGTACCCCTGAGGTTCCGCCTACCCCCGCCCATTAAGCCCGAAAACAAGTTCCTGGTAAGAGCCGCCCAACTGGTTTTCGGCGTACATTTTACCTTCCCCCGCGCCGAAACCATGCGCGAGTCCGGCATCTCGCTAGAATTTATAGACGAATATAATGCCCGAGCCCGCGCCGACTGCCTGACAGCCGTCCAGCAACCATCAAGGCACCCGGACGGCTTAAAGCAGGTCTGAGGAATGGCGCCCAGCGGCGCCCCCGACCTAAAAGGCGACAACCTAGCAAAGAAATACCCCGACGCACCGCCAGACCTAAAAATAATCCGCGCCGTAAGCCCCGGCACCACCAAGCTGATCCGGCAGATGGGCGTCAGCCTGCTACACGCCAGCGCCTCCTTTGGCCCCAACGAAACAGTAATGAAACTAGGCAAAATAATTCCCCCCAACGAAGTCACAGATGATACCGTCCGCGACATGCTATTCAAAGAAGCCGAACTACGCCGCATCAACGGCGAAACCACCGTCCGTTACGAAGAAGAAGACGAGATTCTTGCTTACGCGGCGTGACGGTAAAGAATTACCAGCAGCTTTTAGAAGTAATCGGAGGCACGGTCTATCGCAGTAGCGTCTACGCTGTTGTTGTCGTAGTCCTGAGCATGGGAATAAATGCACAGTAAGACTATTTGATCACCGCTCACGGCAAACCACATCCGTGGCCATTGATTTGGCCGCAGAGCGGTTCCTGTCAGAACAACTTCCACTTTCCATAACTCCCAGATCTCAAAACCAGACACACGGTGTAATTTACCGGGCGGTATGGCCACCTGTGGATCTAACGGATCAAAATGTATTTTCAAAAGTTTTTTAACCTTGGCTAAGCCATCGGTTATCGCAACAGTCAGCTGTTTTTGTTTTTTGCAAACACTTGATAACTCTTTTTGATAACTATCATGCTCATGAAACTGCATCGGAAAACTCTGATTCGCGGTAGAAAGCCAACTGGTAATCTATAGGCTCGTATGGCTCGGTTGCAAGGTATGGTGCCTCTGCGTGTGAGAGCTTTTCAAGCTGTGTGCCATTCAGGCCCCCATAGAGCTTTGAAACTCGCTGCAATATGTACAAATCATCTTTATCAAATAATCTTAGATCTGGTTCTTGTTTTGCCGAAAATACCTCCGTAGGTGCATAGCCGTTCGAGCCTTCAGTTACATCGTGTTTTAAGGCCCCGCGTTTTTTTAGCCTGGCGACAATTTCCATATAGTGATCAGGGACTGGGCCTAGTGGTAGGTGCTTATAGGTATCCCCAGTCAGACTCTTGGTTGACTCTTTAAATTCGTACCTATCAAAGTCTACAAAATATAGCAATTTGGCAAGTTTTTTCTTACCACTTAGCATACCACCCTGTTGTTTGCAGAGGTAAAGGATTGCATTCTCGTATTTTACAGTTGCTAGAGCCATGCATTTATTATAGCAGTACGAGCAAAAAACAGCGGTTTCCTGAATTCTAAATCTTAAACGAACACCTGGCCGCTTAAGTTGTTAATCTCACTGTAGAATACCTCGTTTGGCGTGGCATAGTCTAGGCACTTACGGGGGCGGTTGTTAATTTCTTCCACGATGTCATCTAATTCGTCTT
>PFOA01000082.1 GCA_002792275.1 Candidatus Saccharibacteria bacterium CG_4_10_14_0_2_um_filter_52_9
GACCAGATCAGCACCAACACCTCAAAGGTGATTACCGGCGCCGATCGCGGCAAATTACTGCCCACCGGCATCGCCGATGTAGTCACTGACTTCCTGGTCAAATACTTCCCGAACATCGTGGACTACGATTTTACCGCCAAGGTAGAAGAAGAGTTCGACGAAATTGCCACCGGCAAACTCAAATGGCAGGCCATGATCGGCGATTTTTATAAGGATTTTCATCCCCAGGTTGAAAAATCCGAAGATATTCCGCGCAGTGAAGTGTCGCAGGCCAAGGAACTGGGCAAAGATCCCAAGTCGGGCGAGATGATTTACTCGCGCTTTGGCCGCTACGGACCGATGTTACTCAAGGGCGACACCGAAGACGAGTCCAAAAAACCCACCTTTGCGCCACTGCCAAAGGGCACTACCATCGACACCGTAACCTTGGAACAGGCTTTGGAGATGTTCAAACTGCCGCGCAGTGTTGGTACCACCGCCGACGGCCAGGAAATTAAGGCCAACATCGGCCGCTTTGGCCCCTATATCCAGGTTGATAAGACCTATGTATCAATCAAGCCGCTTGATCCTCAGACTATAACAGAGGCCGAAGCCCGCACATTGTACGAGGAAAAGCTGGTCAAAGACGCCGCCAAGCACATCAACGAGTTCAAGAGTGGCATTAAGATACTGAACGGCCCTTACGGCCCCTATATTACCGATGGCAAAAAGAACGCCCGCATCGCCAAAGACGTCGATCCGGCCAGCATAACAGAGGCCGAAGCCAAAAAACTGTTAGCAGCTGCACCCGCCAAGAAAAAGGGCGGTTTCCGGCGCGGCAAGCGCACTACCAAAACATAGACTACGCATAGCTGTCATCATTGTGCTACAATAATAAAAGACCAAAAACAGTTGACTTTTAAAAATATTAGTTTTATAATAACGGTAACGTTATGAGTTACAGGAAGAGATAAGACATATGCCCCAGGCACCGACAGCCACCATACTACAGACCGAACAACTGGTTACCGATGTGCTCGCTACCATCGACCGTGAGCGCGAGCGCGAAATCGTTGGCCGCCGCTTTGGCTTATTCGACCGCAAAGAAACTCTGGAGCAGATCGGTGAAATGCTAGGCATTACCCGTGAGCGCGTCCGCCAGCTCGAAAAATCCGTCGTAACTAAACTACGCCAAACGGCCGAGCAGGGGAGCCTACCCCATATTGCCGACTTTCAGACCCGCGTGCTAGAACTACTCAACGACACCGGTGAGGCCGCCCGCGTCAGCGACCTGGCAGACAAACTGAGCAACGAAGCCAGCCGCGAAGAGCAGGCCAGGACTGCCTTCCTGAGTCAGCTGTCACCCGACCTGTCGGTTGTACAAGAAGACGACAATTTTTATAACAGCGTCGGCATTAAAGCCGTTCACGACGAAAAGGCTCTGAAAGCCCGCGTCGCCAAGCTGATTGAAACCATCAAAGAGATCGGCGAACCCAAGTCAATCGAAGACATTGCCAAAGCGGTCGGCATCGATAATTCCAAGACTGCCGCCGCTCTGGCCAGCACCTCCAAGCAGTTGGCAACCCTCAACGGCCGCTGGGGCCTGGTAAAATGGCCGATGGTTAACCCCAAGAACATCCGCGACAAAATCTACGTCATCCTCAAAGAACACGGCAAGCACATGCACTTCAACCAAATTGCCTCTGCCATCAAAGACAGCGACTTTAAGCGCAAAGACGTTACGACGCAGGCCATCCATAATGAGCTGATCAAAGACAAGCGCTTTGTATTAATCGGCCGTGGCATCTACGCCCTCAAGGAATGGGGCTACGAAAAGGGAACCGTCGCCGACATAATCACCGAAGTTCTGAAAGCAGCCAACGAACCACTGCACCGCGACGAAATCGTCAAGCGCGTCCTCAAGAGCCGCTTTGTCAAAGAAACTACCATCCTGCTCAACCTGCAGGGCAAACCGCAGTTCAAGCGTGTCGCTAAAGCCACCTACGCCCTGGCGGAGTAAGTCATGCACCTCGTCAGTCCGGGCGAAGCGATTTCCAAGGATCTCACCGAGCTGCTGCTTGAAAAAGGCGTACCCAAGAGTGACTACCTGGAGATTGCGACTTTTGATTCCGAACTGGGCAATGTTGTATTAACCGACCATTGGAACTCCGACCATAAACATTACGACGCTGCTCGTTACACCCCGCAACCAAACAACAGGCGTTTTTATGAAGACGGCTACACGCCCATATTGGGAATCACAATCAACGAAGAAGATATTTCAGGCTCATACATATTTGTTTTTAGGCCCTCCGATATCAGCCTGTCCGGTATCGGGCGTGTAATTATCGCCAGAGACCTCCCCGAAGAACTGCTGGACAGCGAGCGCATCATTGTAACTCACGACGAACTGCCGGTGAAGGATCCCAACGCCGACCCGGTTGTTGCCCAGGCGCTCCAGATTTTGCTTGCTGCATAAAACATACAAAATACGAACATAGTATGGCTCGGTAGCAGGTCACAGTAGAACAGTGACTATGATCAATCGGGTGCTGAGGACGGGCAGAGCGCTGGGTTTGCCAAAAAAATTATTAAGCACGCCGGGCGGGCAGAAAAATCGGGGGACCGAACCGGCAGTGCAGACCCCAACGCGACCATAGACATGACGTCGCACAATGTATATTTTGCGACTCAAATATTTGGTTAATAGATGACTATGGTTACCCCTGCTGTAGGGGAGTATTTTAATGTTAGCGTCGTGTTGCCGGGTATTTTGCTTAAGCTAGCCTGCACGCTGTTGCTCTGCGCTCTATATGGCCTTACGGCCCTCGGCACACCCGGAAGACCCTCTAGCGTTGGAATGTGATTTACAACACTATTTGACTTTTCCACAGTTGTGTCGTGAAACTATTACTTTTCCACGTATTGGTCACAATTTTTTTTCTTCCCTGCCTTGCCTGATATATTTACCAAAACTTGACTTTTGCCCTGCTCGATATGTTTGTATAGTTTTTTCGCCGAGACGGATAGTTATTGAATACCAAACAAAACCCGAACTAGCGGGGCAGAAGAATAGGGGTCTATTGGTAATACGCCCGGCCGCTGATCCGGACGTCTATATACTTGGCCGGCGTGGCGTTCTGTTTGCGTAGTTCATTTAGGGTTGCCAGTAGGGCCCCTGCTTGCTTACGGGCATCATTGGCCTGAAGATTAAACTTAACGATATAGGGCTGCCCTGCCAGCTGGACATCAAGTTCACTAGCCGAAGCCGGTAGTGTCATGGAGGCGATAGTCAATTGTTTGGCAGCCAGTTGGGCGGTTATCTCTTGTACAAAGCCCACATTGGCAGCCGTTAAGGCCTGCTTATTAAGCTTTAGCGGCAGGCCACTTTGATCTGTTAGCGATGGCAGCTGCGGTTGACCCAATGAGACCACATCAGCCCCTTTAAGCAGGACCTTGCCGGAAGTTGCGACAATGTAGGCACCGCTGGCATTAACCAGTACCAGTGCCGGCTGAGCCGGCTGTACGTAGATTAGCGGCCGATGGGCCAACAGCGGAATCGTAACGCTAACATCTGATAGTTCAGGAAACTGTTCCATTAGACGCTGGCTGACGCTGGCGGTATTGATAGTAATCTTATTACGGTTCCATACGGATCCGGCCAGTAGTTTGTTGGCAGCAGTCTCATAGACGTCACTAGTGCGGAGTAAGGCGCTCTTGTCACTGGTGAGCGGCAATACCTTGGCGTTACTGGATAAGCTCAAGATGTTTACCGCCGACGCCAGAGCGGCTACCAGTAATACCAGCAAGCCAAAGCGCTGCAACCAGTAGTGCCCGGTGTTGAGGGTGGCGTCTTTGAGGGCGTCTCTTTGCAATTGAGCCTGCGTGCGCCGGTTCATTTGGCGAGCTCGGTAATTATTTTTGCCAGTTCGACGCTGGCACCGGGCTTGGCAAAGCCGGCCAGATTGGCCGCCAGCTGACGGCGTTGCTTGTCATCCCTTAACAGATCACTAACCTGTCGCGCCAAACGGTGCGGATCGGCCGTCAGGTCGGGTTCTGTCAAAATTACAGCAGCCCGCTTAGCCGCCAGATACTCGGCATTTTTTAGCTGGTGGCCCCCTGCCAGGAACGGGCTGGGCACCACTATACAGGCCTTGCCCTGTAGGGCGAATTCCGCCAGATTTGTCGCCCCTGCCCTGGTAATTACAATGTCGGCCGCGCCGCTGTAACGATAAACATCGTCGATGAAGCCCTCTACTTGCAGTCTCCCCTGCTCTGCCGGTGATAATTTTTTGGCATAAAGATCATTCAACTCTGATTCGTTGGCTCGGCCGGCGCCATGAATTACTCTCAGATCGGGAAATTCGCTTAACAGATGAGGAACGGCCTCGGACACGGCCTGATTAACCCGCTGGGCGCCCAGACCGCCACCGATGATAAACAACACCTTACTCTTCCCTGGCAAACCGAGTTCCTGACGGTAGCGGCGCCGCAGAGCCTCAGTTACCGGCACAAAGTCGGCCTTGAGCGGAATACCGGTCATGACCGTCTTATTCGAGGGGTAGCGATAAGTTTCAGGCGGTAAGGCCACGGCGTGGTAAGCGGCCCAGCGGGCGATAATCCGGTTAGCCAGGCCGGGTATGGCATCGGAGTCATGCGTCACATACGGAATATGCAACTGGGCGGCAGACAGCCCCACCGGCACGCCCACAAAGCCGCCCTTTATAAAGATGACGTCCGGCTGTAGGCGTCGCAGCAACTTGCGGCTTTGGAAAATACCGATCAAGACATAGAAAAAGTCGCGAATATTCTTGAGCGTCGACGGAACGTCGAGCAGCTGCCTCAGACCTTCGCCGTGGTAGCGCCGGAACTTGCCGGCCCGAACCGTGAAAGCTTGATCAATGTTGGGGTCGTGGGCGGCGATATCGCCCAGTTTGTCGCCCTTTTGGCCGATATATACCAGCTGTGCCTTGGGGTAACGGCGTTTGATCTCCTCGGCTACTGCCAATAGCGGCGTGATGTGACCGCCCGAACCGGCACCGGTTAGTACAATTTTCAATAGCTTGCCCTCCGCACGGTCGTGTTACGGAAATCGCGGCCGCTGGGCAGATCGTTGGCCGGGGTACGCGGTGCGCTCAGTGAGGCATATTGAGAGGCCTGAAAGGCCAAACCAACGGCGGCAGCAGCAAACACCACACTGGTGCCGCCATAGCTGATAAACGGCAAGGTAATGCCCTTTAGCGGCAGTAGGCCGATCATGGCACCGACATTAATAAGCGTTTGAGTACTCAACCAGGCCAGCACACCCACTACCAGCAATCGGCTAAAATCATCCGGCAGACGCTCGGCAATATTTTTTAACCTGGTGAAAAAGGCCACGAACACCGCCAGCAGAATAACGCTGCCGATGAAGCCGAACTTCTCGGCATAAATGGCAAAAATCGAGTCGTTGGCCGCCTCCGGCAGATAACCGTAGGCCTGCACGCTGCTGCCCAGACCCAAACCAATAACTCCTCCCGAGCCGACGGCAATCATCGCCTGACAGGCCTGGTAGCCACTGCTCTGACAATGGGCTTCGGGATGCAAAAAGGCCTGTAAGCGATCCCGGCGATACGGTGTGGCCGATACGGCTAGCACCAGTCCGATCAGCACCACGCCGCTGATAGCCATGATCCGCCCCATCGGCAGTCCGGCCACAAAGGCCATTATGGCCACAATGGCCACCATGACGCCGGCCGAGCCGAGATCACTCTGAATGACTACAACTACTGCCGCGATAACAGCCAGGGCTATGAACAGCGGCTTGAGAGTCTGCTGGGTACTGCTAATCGACCCGTCCTGAATCCGCCGGGCCAGAAAGCCGGCCAGCCAGATCAACACGGCAAATTTGACCAGCTCAACCGACTGGAACGACAGGCCGCCCAGCCGCACCCAGCGATGCGCCGGATAGGCCGGATCGACCGGTAGAATCAAGGCTAACAGCGTGGCGATGCCGGCCACGATCAGAATCGGCTTGTAGGCTTGGCGCCACCACTTGAGAGGAACCTGGGAGGTTACAACTAACGCCACCAGACTTAGACCAATCGCCAACAACTGCTTACCGACGTAGTAATTACCGCTAACGTGGTGGGCGGCGGCCAACGCCGGACTGATAGCATAGACGACTATCAGGCCGATGGCCAGCAAGGCAGCGCACCAGATCAACAGCCAGTAGTCCGGCCGGTGTTTACGACCCAGCTGTAGCTGGGCACTGCGGAGTTCAGGGCGGCGGCGAGCCACCGTTTGCCTGGGCCGCATGGCCGTATTACCCCTGTCGCCCCATCAGGAAAACAATCAGGCCCAGCACGCTGGCTACCTGACCGAGGATCCAAAACCGCATTGTAACCTTGGTTTCCGGCCAACCGATAGCCTCGAAGTGATGATGGATCGGCGAAGACAGGAAGACTTTTTTGCCATGGCGCAGTTTGCGCGACAAGCGGTTAATAATGACCGAGCCGGTCTCAACCACATAGACGGCGCCAATAATCGGCAGCACGTAAACCGTATCGGTCTGAACGGCAATAATGCCCAGAGCCGTGCCCAACGCAAAGGCGCCGACATCGCCCATAAAGAAGCGCGCCGGATAGATGTTAAACCAGGTATAGCTCAGCAAGGTGCCAAGTACCGTCAGGCAGAAGCCGGCCAAGGCAAACTTCTGTTCGACGACAGCAATTATGGCATAGGCCATGAACGAAGATGTCAGCAGGCCGCCGGCCAGCCCGTCCAGCCCGTCGCTGAAGTTCACCGAAATGGCCGTAGAAACCACTACCAGCCAGAACAGAGCAATAATAAAGACACCGATATGCCAGTCGCCTACACCGGGCAGGTAGATGGAATGTACGCCCAACTTGGCATAAAACCACCAGCCGCCGGCCAGTACCAACAGGCTATGTAGCCCGAACTTAAGGCGAGCGCTCATGCCGGCCACGCCGCCGGTACTGCGAATGTTCATAATGTCATCGGCCACGCCGAGCAGGCCGGCGCCGACTAGTCCGGCCAGCGGCAGCCAGGTCTGGCCGCGGCTGAGGTTGCCGAACAAGGTCACGATGGTAATGGCCGATACAAAAATCAGCCCGGCCATGGTTGGGATGTTGCGGGCGTGCTTGGCGGCATGCAGTTTTTGATAAACGGCCGCTTTACCGCCCGACCAGGCGTCGGTGCGCTGGCGCTTCCACCACTGATATTTATAAGCGTTGGTGGTATACAGAGGTGTGATCAGCATGCTCAGCACAAAGCCGAAAAATCCTAACGAAAGCATTTGTATCAAGTTGTCGGCGGTGATGGCAATGTGCAGGGTATTCATAGGTGTGATTTTTGTTTTATTATACCATTCTACGTCGTATTAATGCCTTTTTGGCGCCACATATGAATTGTTAATCAGCATATGCGCCAGGTTGCCAAAAATCGGCTGGGCGGCGGCGGTGCCGGCGTAACCGCCGTTTGTCGGGTGATAAACAAAAACCACGATAACATATTCGGGCACTGCCCCGCCGACAAAACCGATATAGGTGCCGTTAAACTGATCATCGTAGTAGCCGCCGCCCGGCTTAGCAATCTGGGCCGTACCGGTCTTGCCGCCAACCACGTAAGCACCCTGGTCAAAGCCCGGCGAAAAGGTATGGTGATCAACAGTGTATTGCATCATTGGTATCAGGTCGCTGGACGTCTTGGGGCTGACCACGCTGTGCCGGACTACCTTGGGCTTAACGCTAGTGACCTTGCCGCTGTTGTCGATCGTCTGATCAACCAGCCGCGGCTTATAATACGTACCGCCATTGACCACGGCCGACAGCGCGCCGGCCATCTGAACCGGCGTGGCTCGCATGGCCTGGCCAAAGGCCGTGTTGGCATAGGTCAGGTTGATACCGGCACCGTTATCTTCCGGGTCGGGTACCAGGCCGGCATCCTCGTAGCCCTGCTCTATACCGGTCGTCTTGCCAAGCATGTAATGGTCGGTCATGTAGCTATGCCAGGCCGTGCGAGCCTTGTCGTTGAGCTGGCCGCCGCCCATCTGCATCAGCTCCCAGGTGGCACCGGTGTTCAGCGACAGGTTCAAAATGTCATAAATCGAACGCGTACCGGCCGGACCGTCTTCTTCAATATTGGTGATCGTGAAACCGTTGACCTTCCACGAGCCGGGATCGGCATAAGATTGGTTAGCCTGGATTACACCCTGGTCGAGCGCCGCGGCCGTAGTCAGCGGCTTCATGCTGGAACCGATCTCTATCGGCTGGGCGACAGCAGCGTTCTGAAAGACGGCCGGGTCATCAACCTTGAAGTACTGAGACGGGTCATAGGTTGGCATGTTGGCCATGGCTTTCACCGCCCCGGTGCGCGGATCCATAATCAGGGCGCTGGCGGCGCTGGCTCTGGAGTTTTTAACGCCTTGGGCCAGAATGGTCTCCAATTGCTGCTGCATGGCCAGGTCGATCGTCAGCACCAGATCCTGGCCGTTTTTGGGGGCTACACGGGTATTATCGCGACTGGCAGCCAAAGGTATGCCGCTGGCGTCGGTAATGGCCTTAAGCTCGCCCGGTGTGCCTTTGAGCTGTTTATCCAAAGCCTGCTCCACGCCGTACTTGCCTTGCCCTTCATCATTCACAAAGCCCAGTACCTGCGATAACAGCGTCGACTGTGGATAGGTACGGTAATCCTGAGCGATGGTGCCTACACCGGGCAGTTTCAGGGCGGCAATCTTCTGGCTCTGCTCTTTAGATAACTTCTTGCCCAGAACCACATAGCGGGTGTCTTTGGTGCGCATCAGTTTTGCATAATTAGCGGCATCACCTCCGACAACACCGACCAGCTTGGTGGCGGCCTCATCGGGTTTTTTGACATAGACCGGATCGGCATACAGCACGTAAAGTTGTTGATTGAGCACGATCGGTAATACGGCATCGCCGTCGTGAGCTTTTATGATGCCGCGGGTAGCCGGGATCTGATACTGCTTTAACTGATCGCTCAGCGCCGCCGCCCGGTAATGCTTATAATTGATAATCTGGACGTAAAACAACCGCACACCGAAAATTATCAGCACTAATACCAGCAAGCCGTACCAAACACGGATGCGATTAACTGCTTGGGTGACGTCGTTTTTGTTTGGCAAAGCCATTACTCTATATTATAAAACGCCAGCGTCAATCAAGGAAATTGGCGTTTTAGTTTTGTGCCGTTGCGGTTGGGGCGACCGAGACGAGACTTTTAGCTACCGGGCTGTTCTGGATGCGGCTAAGTGACTGTAGACGCGCCGAAGCGACCTCCAGGTCATCGTGCTCTGATTTAAGCTGAGACTGCTTTTCCTGCAGGCTGTTAATCTGGTAGCCATAGGCGTTTGTCTTGGTAACCTGGGTCAGATATAGCAAGCCCAGCAGACAGGCCAACACGATAAGGGTTATGGTGTTGCTGATCGGGCCGAGCGTGCGAGTCTGTGTCCGGGCGCTGACCAGATTCTGATTACGACCGCTAAAACGCGAACGATTGCTACGATTCATGGCTAAGGAACTTGAGTATGTCATATCTGTTTCTGTTTTATTTTTGTATTTTGTTTTGGCCCGATGCCGCAAAGCGGCATCGGAACCTAAGCGTAACCTACTACATCACTTTGACGTGAATCTTGTAGGCGCGGGAGCTACTTTTTACCTGGATTGGCATGCGAGTTCCCTTTCTTTTTTATTTTCACTGCGGCTCGTAACTTAGCGCTACGGGCTCGCGGATTAAAAACTAATTCTTGCCCTGGGGCGGTAACCGGACGTTTGGTAAGCAACCCCAGCTCAGCGTCGTAACCTTCACTGGCGACTTCCTTTAAGGCCTGCTTCACCAAGCGGTCTTCCAGGCTGTGGAAGCTGATGATGGCGATGCGTCCAGCCGGTGCCAGCAGTTCAAACCACAGCGGTAAAGCCTGCTGTAGTAATCCCAGCTCGTCGTTGACGGCGATGCGCAAGGCCTGGAAAGTCCGGGTCGCCGGATGCACCCGACTACGACCCGGCCAGGCCTTAGCGGCAATTGCCGCCAATTCACCAGTCGTTTCAAGCGGCCTGGCCTGCACAATCGCCGTGGCGATCCGCTTGGCCTTGGGCTCCTCGCCGTACTGTTTGATCAGTGCGGCCAGGTCGGCCTGGCTATAGCTATTAACTATAGTTGCCGCCGTCAGCTCTTGTGACTGGTCCATCCGCATATCCAGCGGACCATTGGTCGCGATGCTAAAGCCTCGCGAACCTTCGTTAAGGTGCGGTGACGATACGCCCAAATCAGCCAAAATAAGGTCGAATTGCCGGCCGACGGCTAGCAACTCTGTGGCAGCCGATAAAAAATCCTGCTGCCTGAGTTCGGCCTTACCGGTATCGGTTCTTTCCTGAAGAACCCGGATCGCGTTTTGATCGCGATCCACCAGTACTGCCTGTGTGAGGCTTCCAGTCCGTGCCAGTATTGCCGAGGCGTGTCCGCCGTAGCCGGCCGTCAGATCGAGGTATGATTCCCCTGCCTGAGGATCCAGATATTGCAGGACTTCGTCCATTAATACCGGTACGTGCTGTTTATTTTGGTGTTTGTTTTGGTGCATCTTTGCTTGTTTATTTTGCAAGGTCACCTATTCAGCAGTCAACTGTTTGTTTTTTGTAAATGTTTTTGTTTTTATTGTGATTTCAGCAAATTGTATAAATACTATTCACCAAAATCAAGTTTGAGAGACTTATGTGTGAGGTGGAGTTTTGGGAGGTGTTTTTAGAAAGGTGCGAAGCCTTTTTTTGCGTGGTTGCCCATAGATTCCACGTGTTGACTGCCGAATAGCTGATCTCGAGAATTGAGGTCTATCCGGTTAGATTGTTAAGGTTCAGCAGTTTAAGCGTCAGGGGTCTGCAAGCGCCAGTATTGGCCGACACCTATGGCGACCACGTCCCGGCTGATGCCGGCGTAATCGAGCAGGTGTTGCTCCAGCGTTATGCGCCCTTGCTTATCGCCTACGGGCGATTGCTCAATCTTCCCCGTCCGGAATTGGACGTTGAGATCGGCAATGCGCTCATCCAGGATATCGCCGGCTAACTTCGGTTCTACCAGCTTGTCCCATACATCCTTTGGGTAAAGATGCAGATATTTCTGGAAGCCCCGGGTTACGACTGCCCCACTCGCGAACTTGTCACGAAGCTCAGGTGGTATGGTTAACCGCCTTTTGTCGTCGAGCTTCCGTTCGAAGTAGTCAACCGTTGCCATTGTTTATCCCTTAACTGCTAGTGGTTTTTTTATTTTTCGATCTGGTTAGGCTATTTTGGCTTCACCATTTCTACCCACTGACATGAGTGTACTACCCACCGTGACCCCCATGCAAGCAGAAAATAATAAAAAAGCGGTGCTCGATGCGCCACTTTTCCACAGGTTTACCAGATAAGACTCAAATTACGCTACATCCAGCGTAGCCCGCCCTACCCACAGCGCTATTACGCTTATGTTATTCTCTGACGATTAGGGCTGGGTTGGGCTGGTTGGAGCCGGAGGCGGACCGTCTTGGCGACCAGGTATAACTTTGACAATGTAGTCCTTGCCTTCTTGAACTTCGCCGTTAGAGTAAGGCGTTTGGGCGACAACCTCGTCGGTTAAGGCTTGTTTTTCCAAGCTATTTGCCTCAGAGCCGCTAGTAACATCCGGGTCGACCCGATCAATTATGGCATCCACGCCATCACCCGGCTTGGCTATTACAACTTCCGAATTGGTTATGGCATTAACCTCAGCCGAATTGTAGAGGTGGATTTTTGCGCCATTGGGCAGTGTTCGTTCATGGCTTGGATTTTCATTATTAGCATTACCGCCACCGGAGGCAATTACCGCTGCGGCGGCGCCAGCGGTTACCGAGCCGGCTAGAGCGGCTAATTTATAGCGAAGAGTCTTGCTATCTTCTTTGCCTTTTACTTTGGTAATGTCTGGGGTGGTGGCTTTGAACATGGTTATTATCCTAACATATTATGTTTAAACGGTCAAGCTTAATACTTCCCCGTCCGGCCGGGGGTGCGCTGGGCGGCGCTGTAGCTTACGTAGTGCGGGCCGGCCTCTTCGCGTTTGCGGCGTAACAGAGAACCAGGGTCTTGCTGGGTCTGTTCCGTCACGGTGGCAAAGGCCGGCTGAACCTGCGCAATCACCTTGTTACCGGGTTGCTCGTGCTGCAGCTCCACCATGCCGAGCGTGGTAGCGGCCGCCATCAGTACGATGCCGGTTTGCTGAGCAATGTCGGTTATGGTGTCTTGAACCGTATTAGTGTTTTTTGTTTTTGCGGACATAACCCTATATTAACAAAGGCTATGCTTTTTGTCAAGGTTATGTTAATTATCGGTATTCGGGGTTTGCGAAGTCGAGGCGGGCACCGGCATCCCATTTGGAGCGCTGGTTGCCGTAGGCCGGGATGCCACCGGCGTCTTTGAGCAGCTTGGCCATATGTAATAGATTCCAGGTCATGAAGGTGGTGTTGCGGTTAGTGAAGTCGTTGTCGAAGCCGGTTGGCTTGCCGTCTTTGCCCGGGTCGCCGTAGCTGGCACCGGGACCGGCCTCGCCGATCCAGCCGGCGTCAGCCTGGGGCGGAATTACGTAGCCAAGGTGCTGCAGGCTGTAGAGTACGTTCATGGCACAGTGTTTGATGCCGTCTTCGTTGCCGGTGATCAGACAGCCACCGACTTTGCCGTAAAAGGCATACTGGCCGGACTTATTAAGGATACTGCTACAGGCGTAAAGGCGCTCGATGATCTTTTTGGTTTCCGAGCTATTGTCGCCGAGCCAGATCGGGCCGGCCAGAATCAGGATGTCGGCCGCCATGACGCGCTTGAATATCTGCGGCCATTCGTCTTTCGGCCAGCCATGCTGGCTCATATCCGGCCAGACGCCGGTGGCAATGTTCGGGTGATCGATGGTGCGGATCAGCTCGGTTTTAACACCGTGCTTCTCCATGATATCGGTGCTGATTTTGATCAGCCGATCAGTGTGACTCGGCTCCGGCGACTTAGCCAGCGTACCATTAAAGATTACTGCCTTCAGGCCGGAAAAATCCCAATCTTTATCTGCCATAGTGCTCCCCCGCCTAGCCGACTTGATTAACAATGTTCAGGATGTTGCCGTCCGGATCTTTGAACCAGGCGGCCTTCATGCCACCCATGTCTGCGCCCATGACATGGACGTCGCCCTCGAGCGTGGCACCGGGAATTGAATCGTAGTGCTCAAAGCTGATGCCCTTGCCTTTTAGTTCTTCGACAGCACCGGCAACGTCATCAACTTGCCAGGCAGCCGCAGTGGCCTGGTTGGTACCGGCAAAGCCAGATGGGTAAACAAAGATGCCGCCGTTGCCCGATTTGTAGAATGTGCCACCGGGGCTTTCCATACCTACTTCGAGACCCAGAGTCTCGCCGT
>PFOA01000037.1 GCA_002792275.1 Candidatus Saccharibacteria bacterium CG_4_10_14_0_2_um_filter_52_9
CTCCTTATTTAAACTAACAAATACGTCCTTTCTAGAATAGACTAGTTGTTGATTATATTGGGAGCCTGACAAGTGTTGATACAAGTGTCCTATATGTTTAGTGGGTCGACCCAACCTATAATTCAAGTCTAAGCAGCTAAGTGTTCCGGGCCCGGTGGAGTGAGTTGTTCGACGGGGAATTGGACGACTTCAGCCAGGGCCTGGCGCACAAATACCCAGGCCGGCTTGTCCCAAAGTTGAGCGTCGGCGTTGCCGTAACCGTAATTGACGGTGATTTTGCCTAGAGCTTCGGAGGCTTCACGGTCTAAGCTCCAGCCATCGGCGGCGTGGACTTCTTCTACGGCAGTGCTCACCTCAGTAACGAGACGTCCAATCCCGAAACCGACAGGGCGGTGTTTGCCCACGATCTCTACTCTGTTTTTGCCGTCGTCCTGTTCTCGTTCGATAACGCCGGAGATACTACGAGCAGTCCGGTCGATTTTGTTGGCCATGACCTTTTTATTTGAAGCCGCTTTTTCATGTAGCAGACTCATATCTGAATCATATGCCCGAGCCAAGCGTAATTCAACAAGATATTTGTCACAAAGCACAAGGGGATTGACGGTAGTTGTAAAAATTGCTATAATATTGTGAGGTATGACAGATCATTCCGCTAAGCTGATATAATAGTTGAACAGATATGGCTAAAAAGAAAAAATCGGTTAAAAGGAAGAAAAGCACCAGGGCTAAGAAGGCCGTAGAGGTCGAGCGTTCGCCGTTCTGGGCGCTGAGCGGCGCTATCTTACTGATGGTGGCGGCCGTTTTTTTGATGCTTGGTGGCTTTGGCACTGGCGGACCACTACCGGTGAATCTGTTTCACGGCGCCTACTGGACTCTGGGCTATGCCGCCTACCTGACACCCGTCGCTCTTATATATTGGGGCGTTTATAAGTTTATGACAGAAGACCGGCGCATCCCGCTTAGTAATTTGTTGGGCATGACGTCGGTACTACTGTTTGCCAGCAGCTGGTTTTACACGGCCTTTGCTTCTAAAAACGATGTCGGAGCCTGGGTCGGTGGCCACGGCGGCCAGGTCGGCAAGACCATCGGCAACGTCACGCTAAGCGCCCTCGACAAGATGCCGGCTAACTTTTTATTCTTTGTTTTAACAGTGTTGTCGGTGTTCTTTGCCTTTGGCGTGTCGTTAAAACTGCTCTTAAAGATCGCAGATTTGTTCAAGCGGTCGGAGGGTGAGCCGGAATCTGAACTGGCAGCGCTAAAGGCCAACGCCAGCGAGAGCAACTTTAAGCTCAATGAAGGCGTGCCGGTAGTACACCACACGGCTGGCGGCGATGTTGGTCCGCGCCTGAGCAGTCTAAAAAACACTGCCCAAAAGCTGACAGGCAACGAAAATCATGAGGCTCTGACCACCGCTAGTGACCCCGACTGGCAGTTCCCAAGCGTTAATTTGCTTAGCCAGAAACAGGACAAGGCCGATGCTGGTGATGTCAACGCCAACGCCCAGATAATCCACGATACTTTCGCCAACTTCAGCATTGAGGTTGAGATGGAAGGGGCCAATATCGGCCCGCGCGTAACCCAGTTCACCATGAAGCCGCCAACAGGGGTCAAATTGACCAAAATCACCGCCCTGGAGAACAACCTGGCGCTCGATCTGGCGGCCACCAGCATCCGTATGGAAGCACCGATTCCCGGCAAGCGAGCCGTTGGTATTGAGGTGCCCAACGTTAAATCTGCCACTGTGCGCCTGAGCTCGATGCTATTATCGCGCGAGTGGCAGGAACAAAGCGGCGCACTCAGCTTTGCCATCGGCAAGGACATTTCCGGCACGCCGATCGTGGCCGACCTGGCAAAAATGCCGCACATCCTGGTGGCCGGCCAGACCGGTAGCGGTAAGTCGGTGATGATCAATACCATTCTGGCCAGCCTGTTGTACCGCAATTCGCCGGCCGATATGAAGCTGATTCTGGTTGACCCCAAGCGCGTTGAGCTGAAGCCCTATGATGACATTCCGCATCTGTTAACACCGGTGATCACCGAGCCCGAAAAATGCATCAGTGCTCTTAAGTGGGCGGTGGCCGAGATGGAACGGCGCTACCACGCTCTGTCCGAAGCCGGCAAGCGCAACATCGGCGAATATAACAGCCTCAAAAAAGAAGCCGGCATGCCCTATATCGTCATCGTTATTGACGAGCTGGCCGACCTGATGATGATGGCCGCCCGCGATGTTGAAGCCCTGGTGGTGCGCATTGCCCAAAAGGCCCGCGCTGTCGGCATCCACCTGGTGCTGGCCACTCAGCGCCCCTCAGTCGACGTCATCACCGGTCTTATTAAAGCTAACGTGCCGGCTCGCATTGCCTTCACCACCCAGAGCCAGGTCGATAGCCGTACCATCATCGACCAGATGGGTGCCGAAAAGCTCCTGGGGGAGGGCGACATGTTGCTACTAACCTCCGATATGCCCAAGCCAAAGCGCGTGCAGGGCGCCCTGATCGGTGATGACGAGACCAACAAGGTTATGGACTTTCTGCGCATGCAAAGGCCACCTCGGTACGATGACGAAGTCGTTTCCCAGCCCGTCCAGCTTAATGGCAAGGGCGGCGTGGTGGCCGATTACGGTGCCAACGACGCCAATGACGATATGTTCCGCGACGCTGTAGGCGTGGTGATTGAGAACCGCAAGGCCAGCACCAGCCTGCTTCAGCGCCGCCTACGCATCGGCTACGGCCGCGCCGCCCGTCTTATAGAACAGATGGAAGACCAGGGCATAATCGGCCAAGCCGACGGCTCTCGCCCCCGTGAAGTGCTAGTACATTCTATAGATGAAGTCTTTGGCGGCCACGCCATTGCCCCAGTCGATGAAGTCCTCGACGAAAACTTCCCCGAGTAACAAAACACTCTATTTTCCAACGTACTTAACGGGGTTCTGGCTACCCGTTTTTTGATACTCCTCAATAGAATGATTGATATATCTGGTGGTGGTTCTGGCATCTGCAGGCCTGCCAATAAATTCATAGCGCCCATCACGCCGCTTATGTTTTTGCCAATTTTCAACTTCAAACACGCCACGGATGATACCTCTATATGTGGCGCAAACAATTTTTATCTGATTGGCCCGAATCAAACTTACTCTCCATGCGCTACGCGTCGCCTCATAGATCTCATCAAGATTTTTGCAAGCTTGATACTTATCATTGATATTGATGAGCATAACCGGCTCGTTAAACACAGCAGGTTCGGCTTGGTAATATATTTCTAATTCTTGGATTGTACTTAGCCCCTGTTTGTCAGAATGATGGCCTGACACGATATTTGTTAACTGATCTCTGAGTAAATCAATAACCGCCGCCTCAACCTCAAGAGCTTCTTTTTCGGAGAGTCCATGCCTTAGAACTTTAAGAACAATGTCATCATCTTTCACTTCGTCGCTCAGTATTTCTATAATACGGCTTAGTTTCTCAGATTTATCTTCCCCAAATACAAGGGCATCAAGCCTATGGCTGTTAATCCGATTGCCTTTGCCCTTACCGACGTAAAATATCTGATTATCCCGGGGGTCAATCAGTAAATATACATAGTATTTCAGATGCTCTATGGTGCTTTGATTGAGCTTGCTCATGGCTGGCAGTATACCCCTTAGTCCTCGAACAGCATATGTGTCCAAGTTGACATTTTGGTGACACTTTGATACAATTCCGTCTATGAACAATCCAACGGCCCGACTAACTATTCCGATGGACAAAAGTCTGCGCGTTAAGCTTGGCAAGCGAGCCGATGAACTGGGGTTTGATTCGCCGCAAGCCCTGTTACGCTATGTCAGTAAGACACTTGTCGACGGCCGTAAAGTGACTTTCGGAGAGGTCGATTACCTCGCGCTTCGTGATAAAAAAGACGGTTGGGATGACTGGGGTCCCGTGCCAAATGAAGTGTTGGAGCGCTGGGCCAAACAAGCCGCCGACGAAAGGTCAGGCAAGGCTAAACTACAAAGTTTTGACAATATAGACGATCTTTTGGCAGACTTAAAGTCCTATGTCGCCAAGAGAAATCAAGCTAAGTGATTTATTTAAAGAAAACTATGCCAATCGGATTGCGCTTGATCCGGCGCTTGTAAAACCGTTTGACAAACGACTAACTCTTTTCAAGCAGGACAGGACTATTCCTGAACTAAACGACCATAATTTGGATTGGGAGATGCAGGGCCTTAGAGCCTTTTCGATAACTAAAGATATCCGGGTTATTTACGAAGAAACCGAGGATTCCTACATCTTTAGAGATATCGGCACGCATAGCCAGGTCTACAAATAGTTGACCAACAGGGGTAAGTAAGTTATACTTGCCGGTACTATTAACTTCAGGCTCATAACCACTTGTGTGTATGGGCTAGTTCGACCCAGTGGGTCGAGCGTTTACCAGAAGGAAGGAGTGCGGTTTGAATCAGTACGAAATTGCAGTGCTTTATCATCCTGACCTCGAAGTCGACCTGACTAAGGCCGAGGAACGGGTCACGAAGATTGTCACCGATAACGGCGGCAAAATTACGGCTACCGATAACTGGGGTAAGCGTAAGCTGGCCTACGGCATTGCCGGCAACGAACACGCCATCTACGTCTTCTACACCGTGGAACTGCCCGGAACATCCGTGGCCAAGGTGGAGAGCACGCTGAACATCACCGACGAAGTCATCCGATTCCTCATCACCCGGCCGGATCTGCGAGCCATCGCCAAGGCCGAAGCCGCCAAGGCTGTTAAGGCCGAGCAGGCTGCCAAGCGTGGCGAACGTGATGATCACAGTGACGACGACACCAAAGACGAAAAGGAAGAATCTTAAAAAATTGTTAAATCTTTGCACGTCGGCTTGACGGATATTCCGCGGCAGGCGTAGGGTAGAGGATACAAATTAAGGAGAGATACCATGGCACGAAGCCTCAACCAAGTAACATTAATGGGTAACCTGACCCGTGACCCCGAACTGCGGCAAACGCCCACCGGGCAGAACGTCACCAGCTTTAGCCTGGCGCTGAACCGCGCCTACAAGGATCAAAGCGGCGAATGGCAGGAAGTCACCGACTACATCGACATCGTCTGCTGGGGCCCCCTGGCCGAGCGCGTGGCGCAATACCTGAGCAAGGGTCGCCGCTGTCTGGTGCAGGGTCGGATTCAATCCCGCTCATGGGAGCAAGACGGCGCTAAGCGTAGCAAAGTCGAAGTCCTGGCCAACGACGTAACCTTCCTGGACAGCCGCGGTGCCGGCGGTGATGATGGCGGCAGTGCCGGCGGTTCCGAATCGTCCTCAGCCCCAAAGGCTAGCGACAAACCCAAAGCCGGCAAAAAAGCTAACGCTAAAGCGAAAGATGACGTAGTTATCGAAGACATCGGCGACGAGCCGATCAATCTCGACGACATCCCGTTCTAATTTAAGGAGTATTAATGGCAAAGATTTTTAAACACCGAACCGACGTAGCCTATTTTTCCTACAAAGATTTCAAGACCCTACAGCGTTACGTAAACGTTTACGGGCAAATTGAAAGCCGTAAAAAAACCGGTCTGACCGAAAGCCAGCAACGCCGCCTGGCCGTCGCTATCAAGCGCGCCCGGCACATTGCTCTGATGCCTTTCGTGGCCACCAACTAGGAGTTAAAGGCCTATGGCACTGAGCATTACCAACCTCAAAAAAGGCACCGTCTTCCAGTGGGAAGGCGAGCCTTTTCGAGTAGTTGATTACAACCAAAAAGTGATGGGTCGCGGCGGCTCAATCGTCAACGTCCGCATCAAGAGCCTGCTCGATGGCAAGGTGCTGGAAAAGACCTTTAAGGGCAACGAACAATTGGATAGTGCCGACGTAACGGCTCAAGCCGTGCAGTACCTGTACAGCGACGGCAGTAACTTCTTCTTTATGAACGACGAAACTTTTAACCAGTTCGAAGTGCCGGCCGATCTGGTGGGCGATTCGGCCGGCTATCTAAAAGAAGGCGACCGCGTCCAGTTGCAGTTCTTTAACGACCGGCCGATCAACGTCGAGCTGGCCAAAAACGTGCCGTTGTTGGTAACCTACACCGAAAACGCCGTCAAGGGCGACACCAGCTCATCGATCAGCAAAGACGCCACCCTGGAAACCGGCCTGACCATCAAGGTGCCGGCCTTTATTAAGCAGGGCGATGTTATTTCGGTGGATACTGCCAGCGGTGCTTACCGCGAACGCGTCAAAGACTAGCTGTCGTAGACGTCCAGCTCACCGAGTTCTTCCATCGTCCGTTTCATGCCGGCTCGAGCCTTGCGGTGCTCGAGAGTTTTTAAGATAACATCCGGGTCGGTCTGGTCAAGCTCGCGGCCCCGGGGACGCAGGTACCATAGGACTGCCATGCGGATTATGTCACTGCGGCCGGTAAAATCCTTGGCCGCCGCCTCATCCACCATGTCGATCAGACCCTGGGGAAGGCTTAGGTTCAGCCGCATCATTTTAGCACCATGCCGGCGCCGTTTTAGCTGCCCTGGCAGCGTGGCCGCTTGCTGACCGTCTTCGTCTTGACCCATCCGTTTTAGCTCCTTGATAAACTGATACACTAAATGTATCACATATACACACTTTATACACCTATTTATAAGGTAGTCACAGAGAGCATAGGCCAAAACGCGTTGACTTATACACAACTAGGCCAACAGCCGTGCTAGACTAAGGCCATGAAGACCAGGCTAGACAAACGACTGGTGGAGTTGGGGCTGGTAAGCACCCGTAGCCAGGCCGAAAGCTATATAAAGCTGGGCGAGGTTAAGGTTGCCGGCCAGGGGGTTATTACCAAACCGGGCTTTCAGGTGTCAGCGGACAACAGGATTGAGCTGACGGCAGACGAGCAGTACGTTAGCCGGGCGGCTCTCAAGCTGGCCTCAGTGGCCAGCGCACTGAAACTAAACTTTAAAGACAAAACCGTGCTGGATGTCGGTAGCAGTACCGGCGGTTTTACCGACTACGCTATAAAGCATGGCGCCGCCAAGGTTATAGCCGTAGAGATCGGCACCAATCAGCTTCACCCCAGCCTTCAGGGCAATCCCAAGATCGAACTGCACGAGCAAACCGACATCCGCGACATTAAAGAACTCAACCAAACGCCGGATATTGTGGTGGCCGATGTTTCTTTCATCAGTCTGCGCGATATTCTGCCGCACATCGCCACGCTCGCGACAGCCAAAACCCAGTTGGTGATGATGGTTAAGCCGCAGTTCGAGGCCGGGCAGAGCAGGCTCAAGCACAAAGGCGTTATTAAGAACGACAAAATGCGCCGCGACATCTTAAAAGACTTTGAAAGCTGGACTCACCAGCAGTTTATTATCCAGGATAAAGCCGACTCCTCGGTTAGCGGGGCCAAGGGCAACCAGGAACGCTTCTACCTGTTACGGCGAACGTGAGTTCGACGCATGCGAAGCATACCGTTAGCGTAAGCGGAGTGCTACACTCAGGGCATGTATTTCGCGTCGCGCGTTCAGGCCGGCCGCATGCTGGCCGCCAAGCTGAGCCCTAAGTACCGCTACAAAAACTGCGCCGTGGTGACGCTGAATGACGGTAGCGTGATGGTCGGTGCTCAGATCGCCAGCCAACTGCACTGCGTACTGACACTGTTGACGAGTGCCGAGATAAATCTGCCGCGCGAACCCGAAGCCATCGCCAGCATTTCGGCCGGTGGCACGATGTCATACAACCACAACTTTTCCGAGGGTGAGCTCAGTGAGATGTCCGGCGAGTACCATGGCTTGATCGAGCAGGAAAAACTGTCGCGGATGCACGACATGAACCAGCTGGTGGGCAGTAGCGGCACCATCAGCAAGGCCTTATTGAGGGAACAAAACGTAATTGTGGTGTCCGACGGCCTGAAAAGCGGCTTTGAGGTAGATCTGGTGGCCGAGTTCCTGAAGCCGATCAAAATAGAAAAACTGGTTGTAGCCACGCCGTTCGCCAGCGTAAAAGCCGTAGACCGGATGCATGTGCTGGCCGACGATCTGTACTGCCTGAACGTTATCGAGGACTATGTCGACACCAATCATTACTACGAAACTCAGGATGTGCCGGATCACGCTACGGTGCTCAATACCATCGAGCACATTATTCTAAACTGGCACTAGGCCAGGTGTTTGCGCAGGGCGTCAACATCTTTGAGCAGGGTAAACGACTGCTTGTTTACGAGCAGGCCCTTACGTTCCAGAGCCGATAGTTCACGGCTGGTGGTTTCGCGGGTGGCATTAACCGAGCTGGCTATATCCTGGTGGCGCAGGGGTACTTCAATCATAATGCCATCGCCGGTGGCTTTGCCAAAACGCTCACTCATAGTCAGCAAAAAAGAGATGATTCGTTCGCGCACAGTGCGATATTCCAGGGTCAGAATGCGTTCT
The DNA here is from genome assembly GCA_002792275.1 of Candidatus Saccharibacteria bacterium CG_4_10_14_0_2_um_filter_52_9. Taxonomy (GTDB): domain Bacteria; phylum Patescibacteriota; class Saccharimonadia; order Saccharimonadales; family UBA4665; genus UBA5150. Next base: position 8,380 of record PFOA01000037.1, read on the forward strand.
CCGTGCAGGCGGTACATTTCCATGGTCATATCGAGCAGGGGAATAATGGCGTCCTGGCTGGCCTTGATAAACTGCACAAAAACCTTGCGCTCCAGCCGGTAGGTTATGGAGGGCACCAGCGCCTGGTAAATAATGTGGTGTTCTTTGCCGGTCATGACCCAGATGAGCGGGAAGATCTCATCTTGTTTGCGGATTATTAACAAGTTCTCTTCGTTGTACTTGGTAATATCGTAGGCTTTTACCAGGCCTTCGTATATAAAAAAGACCCCGTGAGGGGCATCGCCGGGTCGGATTACGAAGTCGCCTTTTCTGAAAGTCTGCTTAACTCCGTGAAGCCTGAAAAATTCCACCAGTTCCGCCGTTTGCTTCAACGTCGCTAACATACGTTTATTATGATAAAGTTGGCGCTAGTTGTCAATTTGTGACTAAAATCGCAATTATGCAGTGAGTTAGTTCACGACATTATTTTGCAATTGGCGGTACTATAAGATGACCGCAAGGGAGGTCCACCATGGTAACCACGTATTCTATACAGAAACAACTAAAAGGTCTTGGGTTCAAAACACATGGATGGGGCAGGGGCGAGGTGCGTGAACTTCCCAATATTATCCTGCCCGATGAAGAGATTTTTGAGATAGTGAACGGCATTTACGAGGGCGGTTTCGCGTTGCTTGTAGCCACCAATGTCCGGGTACTGTTGGTGGATAAAAAGCCGCTTAACTACCTAACGGTTGAAGACCTGCGCTTTGACATGATTAACGAAATGGACTATAGCCACCGCTTGCTAGGGGCGCAAATTAACATTGCTACCGGCAACAAGACGCTCCTCTTTCGCAGCTACAACCAGTCGCGCTTGCGTAAGCTAATCGGCCACGTCCAGCACTGTATGGCCGAGGTTAAAAAGCAGCAAAACAGCCACCAAGAGGGCCAGAAGCAAAACCTGGAACAGATCAGTCAGCAGCTCCAGGCCTATCTATTTGCCCAACAGCAACAACAATTGCAAATACAGCAAATGCAGCGGAACGGCGTCCAGCCACAGGCCATGCCCAAACCGGTGCGGCCCGGCAACGAGCTGTCGGACTACCTGTTTGCCCAAAGCTTAATGGCACAGTATCAGGACCAGATTAGCCAACCGCCGGTGTTGTCACTACCGCCAACCGAGCTGGAACTGCCACCGACTTCGCAGTTACGCGAGCTCTATAACGAGGGCATGCAGGAGATTTTCGGCCAGCCGCCGGCTCAGCCAGTGACTCCGGCCGTGGCCTTGCCCCAAACACCGGCCACAGCCGCTCACCACCTGCTGGAGACCAACCCGATGCGCGTTGCCTACCCCAAGTTACTGATGGCCTTGCGGAACCGTAAATTCGGCCGCCCGTCCTTTCACGCCCACAGCCAGGAAGCTACATCGGCACCCCTGCCAACCCTCGTCGACCTTTAAGCGCTATTTACTGACATTGAATCTGAATTCGACTACGTCTTCGGCTTGCATAACATAGGTTTTGCCTTCGGTGCGAATCTGGCCTGCGCTGCGCGCGCCGGCCAATGAGCCGGCGGTCATAAGATCCTGATACGAAACTATTTCGGCGGCAATAAAGCCGCGCTCAAAGTCACCGTGAATCACGCCGGCGGCTTGCGGGGCGGTGGCGCCTTGCGGAATCGTCCAGGCCCGGACTTCTTTTTCGCCGGCCGTTAAATAGCTTTGCAAGCCGAGCGTATCGTAGGCAGAGTGGATCAGCTGTAACAGGCCGGATTCACGCTGGCCGTAGCTTTCCAGTAGCTCGGCGGCATCGCCGGCGTCCAGGTCTTTGAGCTCGCTTTCCAACTTGGCGCAAATAAACAGTGCCCGGGCCGGCGCCACCAGGCCGCGCAGTTTTTCCTGCCTTGCCGTGTCCGCCAGGCCGTCTTCATCCAGGTTGAACAAATAGATGACCGGCTTCATGGTTAACAGTTGCAAATCGGCGATAAGTTCGCGGCCTATATCGGGGTAATTCCACAGCGGCTCGCCCTTGTCTAAAATTGTGTGCACCTGCTCATAAACGTCTAAAACCGGCTTCAACTTGGGGTTGGCTCGAGCCTCTTTGGCAAATTTAGGCAGACGGTTATTGATGGTTTGCAGGTCGGCCAATATCAGCTCGGTATTTATAACGCCGATGTCTTTGGCCGGGTCGTGGGCTGTGTCGACATGAGTGACATTCGGGTCATCAAAGGCTCGCACTACCTGCACAATGGCATCGGTGGTGCGAATGTGCGCCAGAAACTGGTTGCCCAGACCCTCGCCCTCGCTGGCACCGGCCACCAGACCGGCAATATCCACAAATGTCACCGTGGCCGGCACGATTTTGTCGGTATGATACAACTCGCCCAGTTTGGCCAGGCGCTCGTCCGGCAGAGGCACGATACCGGTGTTGGGTTCGATGGTGGCAAAAGGATAGTTGGCGGCCAGAATATTACTACCGGTCAGGGCATTAAACAGGGTAGACTTGCCGACGTTGGGCAGTCCGACGATGGCTATAGACAAGCTCACTTTGACCCTTTTTCTTTTCCGCGATCCGGGCCCCAATCAATTTCGCCCTGTACCTTCTCAGGCGTCACACCCTTTAGCAACTTATTGAGAGTAGGCTTGGGAGTCCTTTTGGAATGCTTTTTAATCCAGGTGGCAATCTTCTTAAGGTCAGTATTATTCATCGCTGTATCAAGAGTAAAATGTTCTTTTTGAGATTTATCAGCCGTTAGGTGGTAACCATTTTGATGCAGGAAATATTCCAACGCAGTTATTGCTGTCCGCTTATTGCCGTCAACAAAGACATGGTAATTGCAAAGGGCCTCAAACAGCGCAGCGGCTTTATCGAAGAGTGAGGGGTAAAGTTCTTGGCCACCAAAGCCGGCCAGCGGTTTTTCGGCAATCGCTACCAGCAGGCCGGGTTCTCTAATGCCCGTACTGCCGCCTATTTCGGCTATGATCCGGTCGTGTATGACAACAATCTCGCTAAGACTAACAAAACGCATTATTTATCTTTCAAAGCTACCAATAGTTCGCGGTTGTCGCTGATGTACTGCTCGAGCCACTGATCTAGATCAGTGTCACTTTGGGGAGGCGGCCCCACAGTGAGGACCGGCTTAGAGCGTTTAACGACAATGAAGCGTTCGCCCTTTTGAGCGCGCGCGACGATTTCGGTGGCGTTTTGGCGCAGTTCTTTGAGGCCGATGATGGTCATTTGATATATCCTTAAGTTATCCTAAAAGTATATCTAAAGATATACTTTGTTGTCAAGTGGCACATAATATACAATGTATAGTAATCAATCCAAGAGGGACGGTATGGCGAAAGCGCCGGCTATAAAAGAGACTAATCACTGGTTAATTCTAATTCTGGTGGCCCTGGCGCAGTTTATGGTGGTGCTCGACGTATCGATTGTTAATGTGGCTCTACCGTCTATTCAGCACGCCTTTGGTATGTCGCAGACCAGCCTGCAGTGGATAGTTACGGCCTACACCATCGCCTTCGGCGGCTTTTTATTGCTGGGTGGCCGGGCGGCCGATCTGTTTGGCCGGCGCCGGCAGTTTATGCTCGGCGTGACATTATTTACTCTGGCCTCGCTGGCTAGCGGGCTCAGCCAGTCCGGCGGCATGATTATCATCTGCCGGGCCTTGCAGGGCCTGTCCGGAGCCTTTATGTCACCGGCGGCGCTATCGTATTGGTTACATACAGGGAGGGGCATGAACGCAATGTGGCACTGTCAGTGTGGGGCGCGGTGGCGGCAGGCGGCGCGGCGGTAGGCGTATTGCTGGGCGGCATACTGACTCAGTACCTCGATTGGCGCTGGATCTTCTTTGTTAACGTGCCGGTGGGCATTGGCGTGATTATAACTGCTCGGCGTATCCTGGATCGGCACGAATCAGAGATCGATCACAATAATCTGGACTTACCGGGAGCAATTCTGGGAACCGGCGGCATGATCATGCTGGTCTACGCCCTGGTTAAGGCGCCGACGCTCGGCTGGACGGCTCACAGCACAGTGCTTTACTTTGCCATCAGCGCCGCGGCCTTAGCCGGCTTTATTATTAATGAACAGCGCGCCAAGCACCCCTTGGTGCCGCTGGAGATCTTCAAAATCCGCAACTTGGCGGGCGCCAATATGCTGCAGCTGTTCATGACGGCCGGCATGTTTTCGGTGTTCTTCTTTACCACGCTCTACCTGCAGGAGGTTTTGGGCTACACACCGGTTAAGACCGGCTTTAGCTTCCTGATTATCCCGATTATCATCGCCATCACGGCCACCAACATGCCGCGCCTGGTTCAAAAAATCGGCTATAAACCCATCCTGTCGGTGTCGCCGCTGTTCGTTTCGGGCGGCCTGTTCTGGCTGTCGCATATCCCGGTGGCCGGTACGTTCTGGGGCAACGTGGCCCCGGGTATGATGCTGATGGCCTTTGGCATGGGCGCGACTTTTGTAAGTGTTACCATCGCCGTTACCTCCGGCGTGCCGCACCACGAATCCGGCCTGGCTTCGGGCATTCTGAACACCTCACAGCAAGTCGGCGGCGCCATGGGCCTGGCCGTGCTGAGCGGCATTGCTACCTCGGCCAGCGCCCGCTACATCACCAACCTGCATCTGCACGGTGCCCCGGCGCACAATGTCATCGCCGCCGCCACCGTCCAAGGCTTCCACGACGGCTACCTGATCGCCAGTACCTTCGGCCTGGCCGCCTCGCTGATAGCCATCTTGGTCATCCGCAACCAACCAGCCGTTGTCGACCCGGCCGCCATGGCCGGCGCCTAAGCCCCAGTTATATGTAATCCGTATGTTGACACCATGCATTTTAATAGTAAAATGAATAGTATGATACAAAGAATTGTCCGACATCAGATAGATGCCTACCTAAAAAGCGACGAGCATAAGATATGTTTCATTTGGGGGCCAAGACGAAGCGGTAAAACGACAATACTAAACGAGATCTCCAAGGAAATAGCAGTACCGGTGTTCAACTTTGATCTTACGTCAGACAGAGAGCTTTTTGCGCCAACGAAAGAAGTTCCAGGCAAGATTGCCGCCGAGCATAACGTGGTGTTGATCGACGAGGTTCAGAACTATCCCGAGAGTACCGTGGCCATCAAAATCCTCCATGATATTTATAAGGTGAAGGTAATTGCTACCGGCAGCAGTGAACTTAGGCAGAAGTCAAAGGTTTTTGACAGTCTGGCTGGCAGGTATATTGAGTATCATTGCTTACCTCTTTCAATCAAAGAGGTCAGCCAGCACGCTGCCTTAAGGGCATACCAAAGGCCAGGCTTTGCGGCTACCGCCCAAAAAACTTTGCAAATATATGGTGCTTACCCCGAGGTATATGCCAATTCAGCATTTACCGATTCGCAGAAGATCGACCTGCTCCAAAACATTCTCGATACCTATGTGCTGAAGGACGTCATAAACATTTACGATCTGAAAAACGAGAAACTTGCTAAAGATATCCTGCTAAAGATCGCGCTACAAATTGGCTCTGAGGTGTCGGTACGGGAAATCGCCAACAGCCTCCAGGCCAATGCCTCGACAGTTT
>PFOA01000071.1 GCA_002792275.1 Candidatus Saccharibacteria bacterium CG_4_10_14_0_2_um_filter_52_9
GTGATGGCACTCCCCAAGGCGAGGCTCGCCAGGAAAACGTTAAGGAACTGCTGAGCGTGGCTCGCGAATATCAAGATGAAGGCCTGGAAGGTTTTCTGGAAGAAGTTGCCCTGGTGAGTGACCTCGATAGTGCCAATTTTGACGGTGATGCCGTAACCCTAATGACCCTGCACTCTGCCAAGGGTCTGGAATTCCCGGTAGTTTTCATGGCCGGGCTGGAAGAATCGATCTTACCGCATTCGCGTGCTCTTTATGATCAGGCCGAAATGGAAGAAGAACGTCGGCTGTGCTATGTAGGCATGACGCGCGCCCGCCAGGAACTTTACATGTGCTATGCCTCCAGCCGTATGTTGTACGGTGGTGTTCAGCATAATCCGCCTAGCCGGTTCTTATCGGAGATTGACGGCGAATTTCAGTCCACCAGCGGCTTCGAGACAGGCGAGACAACATTCGGATCACCTACGGAATACGTGGCTGCACGACATTCCGAAGGTGATCCGAATGCCGCCCTTGGCCTAGTGCCGGAGGAGCCTAGGTATGTTCCGGATCTGAATGAGGGCGATAGGGTACGGCATCAGATTTTTGGCAGGGGCACGGTTATGGAAGTTGAGGGTGATACGGCGGTGATTTACTTTAAGGGCAAGGGTACCCGCAAGCTCAATATAAGCTTCGCACCACTGGAAAAACTCTAGTCCGGCTGTCATTCTACCCCTGTTTTTGCTACAATGGTACAACAGTTTCGCGACTGATTTATGAATAAAAGATTCCGAAGACTTCAATTCCGGTACGTTCGTTTCAGGCGAGTGCGCTTGCCACGCCGCATCAAAAAATTCAAACTTATGAGCCGTCATCCGCATGCTGTGCCGTTTATTACAATCGGCTTGCTGGTAATATTGACGGTCGGCGGTTACTATCTGGCTCGTAGCACTCATAATTTGCCGCCGGTTCACGACGCCAAAATTGTCATTATCTCGCATGATCACCAACAACAAATTGTACCCAGCAAAGAGGGCACCGTCGGCCAGCTACTCAAAAAACTCAATCTGAATCTTGGTGAAGGTGATGTGGTAGAGCCGGCACTAACATCCGTGATTGACCAGGATCAGTTCCGCATCAACATTTATCGGGCCGTGCCGGTACAGATTGTCGACGGAGCCAACAAAACCTTTGCTTTCAGCGCCTCCAAAACGCCCCGCGCCATTGCCCAGCAGTCCGGCGCCCAGCTGTACCCCGAAGACATTATCACCACCGTGCCGGTGCAGGATTTTATTAAATCCGGTGCCATTGGCGAGCAGGTGGTGATTGACCGCGCCATACCGCTGGACGTCGATCTTTATGGCGCACCGGTTACCTTGCGTACCCATGCCAAAACTGTCGGCGGACTCATCAGAGAAAAGAACATCAAACTTGCCCCGAATGATCAACTGGTGCCAGCCGCCGATACGCCGCTGACTTCCGGCCAGCACGTGGCCTTCATCCGCACCGGCACCAAAACCGAAACCGTCACCGAACAAATAGCCACGCCGATCCAAAAGATCAACGATAACACGCTGGCCTACGGCACCACCGCCGTTCGCCAGCAGGGTTCTCCCGGTGAACAAGTCGTGACCTACCAAGTTGCGATAACCAACAATGTCGAAACCGGCCGCAGTGTCATTCAAAGGGTGGTCACCAAGCCAGCCGTCACACAAGTTGTAGTGGTTGGTACGTCTCTGAGCGGTATCAAGGGCGACATGGCTCTGGCCGGCATCGACCCGGGCGATTACAACTACGCCGACTACATTGTCAGCCACGAATCCGGCTGGAATCCTTCGGCTCAGAACGGCAGTGGTGCCTACGGCCTCTGCCAGGCCTACCCGGGCAGTAAAATGTCCACCGTCGGCGCCGATTGGCAGAGCAATCCCATTACCCAACTGCGCTGGTGCAATGGCTACGCCCAAGCCCATTACGGCAGTTGGGCCGCCGCCTACAACCATTGGGTCAACACCCGCAACTGGTAATGGCCAACTCACCCCCACCTAAAAAGTCACTTGGCCAACACTGGCTCTACGATGAAGCCAGCCTACAGGCCATGTGCCAGGCCGCCGCAGTACAGCCCAACGACACAGTATTAGAAATCGGTTCCGGCCTGGGCACCCTAACCGAACTGTTGATTAAACAGTCAAAACAAGTAGTGGCCGTGGAGTTCGACGAAAACCTGGCCGCCAGCCTGCCCAACAGAGTTCGGGCAGATAACCTCGAAGTTATTACCCAGGACATCCTGAGCTTCGACCTCACCAAACTGCCACTCGGCTATAAACTAGTTGCCAACATCCCGTACTACCTAACCAGCAATCTCATCAGGGTCATCAGCGAAACCGCTAACCCGCCAACCGACGCCGCCATCCTGGTTCAAAAAGAAGTCGCTCAGCGAGTAGCGGCCGCTCCGGGCGACATGTCACTACTCAGCGTCACCGCCCAGTTCTACTGGCAGGTCAGCTTAGGCAGGGAAGTAAAGGCCGAACTCTTCACGCCGCCGCCAAAAGTAGATTCGCAGATCCTTATCCTAAAAAAGCTGCCAAAACCGCTATTCCCGGATGTCGACCCCAAAGACTTCTTCCGTCTGGTAAAAGCCGGCTTTGCCCAGCGCCGCAAAACCCTGCTCAACTCCCTGAGTGCCGGCCTGTGGCTAGATAAAGAAGTCGTCAAAACCGTCTGTGGTTCGGTCGACATCAACCCGACCCGCCGCGCCCAAACCCTCAGCCTGGAGGAGTGGCACAACCTGTACCAGTCCCTGCAAGCTGTTCAGGTTCAGATACATCGAGGACGGTTCTAGAATATATCTAGGAGGTT
>PFOA01000034.1 GCA_002792275.1 Candidatus Saccharibacteria bacterium CG_4_10_14_0_2_um_filter_52_9
GCTAAAACGCTACGCCAACGCCCGAGGATACTGAACGCGGTGTTCGGGAAAAGGGTAGCTTGACAATACCTTACGGCGCCTAGGGTCAGCTATAGCTCAGACGGCCGGGATCCCCATAACCAGGGGGCGTCATGGCCTGACAGGTGTTGCGCCCAGTGCTCTGACACCGGAAGGCGCACAAACGGTTTTCAATAAATGGAGCAGAACCAATCGTACGCCCAGCGCCAGTGGTTATCGTGTTGAGGCTGAACGAGACCCTTGGGAACGACTGGCAGATAAATCACCCCTAACAAGGGCGGTTGTGATTGCCTTTGGCGGACAGCTGGCAGATGATACGGCTGGAATAACTCCCGAAGACAGAATGAAGCTTTTGAAAGAAGCCTTTCCTCACAGGGACAGCCACTATAATAGCGTCGGCAATCTCAAGATAGATGTAATCAGGAAGAATGTTGTCGATGATCTGCATGAGGCTGAGCCCGAGAGTTGGCAGATTATGGCACAGGAGCTTGCAGAACTGGCCGGCGGCAGTGAAGAGGACTACGCGCTAGCCGGGCAGGTAGCAGCCGACCTGCGCACCGCCAAGCGTCTATACGGCATCATACCGCCGCTACGGTCACTTAGCAGTCGCGCTATTGGTGGGGGCGGAATGATCAGACAGCCTTAAACTAAGTCTAAAAATCGAAGTGCTGTTTCATGTGGTCATTACGCTCTTGTTTTTGAAGCACGTCATAGGTAATTAGTGCCCCAACCCTAAATATGTTGGCGCGATCGTTGGAGCCGCCGCGCACCAGCCCTTGGAAGACTTTGCTAACCAGATGACTAAAATCCGGTTCTGCAGTTATGAGCTGCTGATGCCGCAATTGAAAATACTCGTCCAGCTCAACCGCTGAGCCGTAACTGATGTCTAGCGATAGAGCTTCAATTAATCTTTGGACGACTCCTGGATCCGGATCAACACGGGGTACGTTAACGTCGTTAAGGCTGGCCTGGCGCTCAACTAACTTGTAGGTTGCGATCATGCCTGGGGGTATGCCGACCACCATTTCGCTTTCCAGACCCCACCCATCAGAAAAGGCTGTTACCGCTTCAATAACACCAGGGTTGTGTGCCTCAATGCTGTGCCGGGCGAGATCGTACCATTCTCCGGAAAATCCCTCATGCCATAACAGATCGCCTATAGCCTCGGTTGCTCCCGCGCTAATAGGGAAGCAACTAGGCGGTTGATGAATAATTTCTGCCGAGTGTGGCCCAGAGGTCATAACCTATACTATACAACTTCTAAACATAATAAACAAAAAACACCTCACAAGAAGATGTTTATGGTGGGCGATGAGGGACTCGAACCTCCGACCTCGTCATTATCAGTGACGCGCTCTAACCAGCTGAGCTAATCGCCCGTAATTCGTAACTTGGTGGAGACACAGGGACTCGAACCCTGGACCCCCTGCTTGCAAAGCAGGTGCTCTAGCCAACTGAGCTATGTCCCCGCATCGAACTACCGGAGTATTTTACCCAAAAAACAGGGTAAATACAAGGGTAGAGGCGTTTAGCGGAGATTAATTATAAATAATACAACGTATATTGCCTACAACAGAGCTGATGAAACAACAATAAGTTGTGCATAATGCATCAGTAAAGTTAAGCTAACCCTTGTAATAAATACAGCTTATGTTTCATCTACTGAACACAAAATTGGTGCATTGTCACTCTTTTGGGCAATTTGGTATAACCGGGATAGCTAACCGGGGATGCACTTGCTATAATCTTAACCAGTATGCGTATAACAAGTGCCGTTAAGGTGGGGTTAACTGGTTTTGCCGCTTTGGTGGTCTTGATGAGTCTGACCACTGCCGGGGCGTCATCGGCCAATATATCGCGCTCTTACCACTCAACCGTAAGTATTACCAATGGCAGTATACTCAGTCTGGACCCCAGTAAAACTGATTATGTACTGCCGGCCAACACCGATAATGGTAGTCGTTTGCTGGGGATTGCCGTCGGTGCCACTGATTCGCTGTTAGCGGTTGATGCCACCGAAGGTGCTGTTCAGGTTGCCACCAGCGGTACGGCAACTGTTTTGGTCAGCGGCCTGAACGGGCCGATCAAGGCCGGCGATCAAATAGCAGTTTCACCCTTTAGCGGTGTAGGCATGAAGGCTTTGCCGGGGTCGCACTACATTGGTCTGGCTCAGACGGCCTTCTCTGATAAGTCCCAAGGTGCAACTACCCAGAATGTTGTCGGCAAAGACGGTAAAACCAGCCAGCTACATATCGGCTACGTCAAGGTGAGCATAGTTATCGGCGTGAATAACACCGGAACGGGCAACCAGCAGTTAAACACCCTACAGCGGCTGGGCAAATCGATTAGTGGCCACCCAGTCTCGAATGTGCGCATTATCCTGAGCATGTTGGTGGCCGGCATAGCCTTACTGGTGTTAATCACCCTGATTTATGCTTCGATTTACGGCAGTATCATCTCTGTTGGCCGCAATCCTTTGGCCAAGCATGCCATCTTCCGCACCCTGGGTTCGGTTTTGGGCATGGTTATTCTGACCGCTATCACGGCCACCGCCCTGATCGTCTTCCTTCTGAGGTAGAACAACGTAAAAAAAGTAATAGGCACTTTCGTGGAGGTTTTGGGTCTTCTGTTCGGCCGTAAAGATACCATTCAACCAGCCTGCGTTGGTGTTCCTCGCTCATACCTCGGTGAGCCTTTAGTTTGGTTCTCAGCTGGCTGTTAATGCCGCCCTCTACATAGTTGGTTGTTCGGGGTACCGGTACGGTAGTGGTTTCCAGGTAGGTAAACAGTTGGTTATCCCGGGCTAACTTGGCCAGCTGGCGGTATGCCGACCGTACTCGCTCATGGGTATAGCGCCACTTCCGCTTACCCGGCCTGGGTTCTTGGGTGTAGGTACGTTCCCGGATAAAGCTACCCTGTCTTTGCTCCCAGTCAGCCAACTGTTTTTGCCACTGGCCAGCTCCCTCTTTGGTGGCAATGCCCCGTAGGAGTGTTTTGCTCAGAGCCAGCAGTTCCTGGCCAGCAGAATACCTTTCTGGCCATCACAGACTACCACTACGGGAGCTGGTAACTGGTCGAGCAGAATCTGCCGGGTGTTACTGGATTCCCAGCCAGCCCAGGCCCAACCAATAACGTAACTTAGTGTCCGGGCAATGAGACATACCATCATGCTGCCAATCCGGATACCATCTAGCAGGATGACCGGCCATACCTCACCAGTGCGTGGTGGCATGGGCGCAACCTGCCAGCACCAGGCAGTTTGGTCTCGCCAGGTACGGTCAGGGAGGTTGAGCTCCACCCGGGATTGCTTACCGACCAGCCAGGCTACAAAGCGATCCAGGAGCCAAGCCTGAGCGAGATCTGGCCGTGGTTTGGT
>PFOA01000062.1 GCA_002792275.1 Candidatus Saccharibacteria bacterium CG_4_10_14_0_2_um_filter_52_9
GCTAGTGAACCCGGCCTACCAAATAGACACCACTCCCAAGAGCGACCGCCAGAAGGGTGATTTCTGGGACACCTCCAAGGCCAACCGCAAGGGACACTTGGACGTTGCCTATTTCATACCACTGGCTCTCCGTGACAGCAAATTCGCCGGCTGTTTCACCTCAAGCTCCAACATTAATACCTCCGCTGGCAATATAACTCAGCTCCCTACACCTGCAGGGTCTTGAACCCGGGTGTATAATATGAGTGTAGATGCAGGGAAGCATAAGCTCTTGCATTTATCCGTAATAAGTGGTACAATCATCATGTTAAATCCAGTAAGGTGGAAAACTCATGGCAGAATACGACCCAGCACAAGGACAAGTTGCCCAGGCTTTTGATCTTGAGCCACACATTGATCAGGATCCAAGCGCAAGCTTTCGGAACCAGTTTCTTAGTAGCGGTCCCGTCAAAGCCTTGGTAGGCGTAGCAGCCGCCCTTACTCCTATGATCGGTGCCGGCGAAGCCATTGCAAAGCCGATGCAACCCCTGGACATGCTCATGGCAATACGCAGCGTTGTCCTGCACAAGTATGGCTACACTAATCACTTTGATTTTCAATATTCCTCCATGGGCAAACACCATCTGGTGGAAAAAGGTCTTTGTGGTACAAACCTGAGAGGTGATACAAAATTATTTGACGACAATCCAAAAAATGTAAAAATGATTCACTGTAAAGGGTTCGGAAGCTACGTTACCATACCGCGTAATGCTTTCCCTGAAGATAAGCAAAAGGTCGACTACAGCCAAGAGCTCTCTAAGTTAGGCAAGAAAGCCGTCAGCTCGGCACATATAACCTCGATTGAGCGCGGTATAGCTAGTTACGGAAATGCAGGCCGCATCGTTGCCACCCGTAAAAAGATTTCCGTTTTCTATAGTAAAAGTAGTGTGAACACTGCAAGCAACACGAAGCAACTGCGCGAACTTGACCTGACTCTAAAGGGAAAGCGCGTAAAGCCCAGTACCAAGTGGTACTAACGCCACCAAGTTTTGCCAACTTAGCATAAGCGCTGTACAATTTAGCTATCTGTGGCGAAAGCTGGAGAATAGCGTATGGGTAAACAAACCAAAAAAGCATCAATACTATTCATATTAGCGGTATGCGTCCTAGCTCTGATTGTCGGCGGCGTGCTTCTGCTTACATCTAGAAAGAAAAGCAGCGCTACACTAACCCGGGTCCAGATAGCTAACTTGGCATACAAAGAGGATTGCGGCGACAAAGCCATGAGTGCTGCGGGCAAACAAGTTCCCAGCAAATCTGATCTCGAGACCGGAATCACTCTCCTCAGCTACAGAGCCAATTGTTACAGACTACATCATGAGTATCAGCAGGCAATTAACGAGTACACTCAACTCGCCAGTTTCTTTAGACTAAAGAACGACACAGCTATGGTTGAGTTGACTGATAATGCTATTGCCGACGTAAAAGAGGCTATGAGGACCAAACCACGTGCTCCGATACCTGCCAAGCCTGATGCCGATCCCCAACTCGAAAGGGAATTGAAGCGGCTGTGAAATTCAAGCGTAAAAAACTTATCATAGGATTCACATTCTTTTTTATCTCGTTGAGTTTTTTCGTGCTTACAGTAGGCTTCCTTACACAACATACAGCTAAAGCCTCAGCGCCTGGTACAACCTGCCAAGGTAGCACCTACGGCTGTAAAGGTGCCCCATATCCGAAAGAGGGTGCCAATGTGAGCGCCGGTGACATTTCCATCCACGGCCAGTATGCGGAAACAAATAACCCCGCATCTTACTTTGAAGTTACGGATACAGGATTAGGGCAAGACATAACGATAAAAATCAATTTTAAGTGCGGGGCAGGCAAGCTGGGCTATAAAATCTATATAGGAATTTATGGAACTTCCTTCCTTCCTTTCACGCAAAAGATAGATGGCTCAAACGATTGTGCTGGCGGTGAAGGTACCGGCGGAACGAGCGCACCAGCAACCTTCAGGATACCGGCCGGCAGTGTGCAAGGAGACGGATGGTACGCTGCGGAAGTTAAGGTGGAGGCCATTGATAAGGGGGGCGGGGGACACATGCCCTTTAACATTATAGTGGGTGGAGGTTCCGTGCCATGGATATCTTATGCGGCAGACCAACTATATAATACAAAACCAGCCGATACCTCAACTTGGCAACCAGAGGAAAAACCGTTTGGACTTTGGATGGCCGGAACCAACTTCATCTTTCGTGCCCCATGCGATGTTCAGGATGTTTATATGAAGTGGAGTGGCGCGGACGTAGGCACTTCCTACCAGCCTGAATCCATGGGTATGTACTGGGATCTTTTTGACTTCTCAACGGGTACGGTAGTCAAGAAAGTTGATACTGTGTCCGGACTGAACGGAACGGATTCTAACGGCAATGTTATTTATGGTGTTACCAATGTTGTACGAAGGGTTAAAGTGAGTCTTACTGGCGGGCATAAGTATATTTGGCGGTGGCGTAACGGTTCGGGGAGTAATGAAGTCGTTGTCGCCATGCCTTTTACGCAAAATAACTGGGACCAGCCTCCAAATTGCACTCCACCTCCACCGACGAATACACCGCCTACGGGAACTATTTACTCACTGCAGTGTAACTACATGAAAGGTGCTGTAAGAGATCCCGATAATACGGGCGTAGCGC
>PFOA01000045.1 GCA_002792275.1 Candidatus Saccharibacteria bacterium CG_4_10_14_0_2_um_filter_52_9
CGTGGAAGAAATTAACAACCGCCCCCGTAAGTGCCTGGACTATGCCACGCCAAACGAGGTATTCTACAGTGAGATTAACAACTTAAGCGGCCAGATGTTCGTTTAAGATTTAGAATTCAGGTTGCAGGGTCTTGAATAGGGGTGTATAATTATAATAGATGAGGAGAAACATAAGCTCTTGTATTTAGTTAAATAAAGTGATACAATCACCTTTATAATGGCGGAGAATTCCATGACAGTACGAGACACCACGGAACTAGAACCAACAGTTATGCATCTCGGGCTTAACCTACAGCCATCCTTTTTAGAGAGATTTGCTGACTTCCGCGACCAAGCTCTTCATAGTCACGCTGGCAAAGCAATGGTTGCCCTCACCGCTGGCTTAAGCCTCGGCATCCCTGCCGAAGCCATACCTCAACCTGCTACACCCGACGAAACAATCGCCACTGTAGCCGCGAAGCCAAGGCTAATGAGGCCTAGCTCAATGATGAAGGGCATACAAGTAGGGTATGCGCAAACTTATGGCGATTCTAATACGTTCGATGCTACTAATACATCTCTCAGCCGGAGGCACTTGGTTATAAATGGTAAATGTCATCCTGGCCAACGCTTTCCCGATACAAAGAAGATCGATGACAACAGCAAGACCCAGAGTGGTGTCTATTGCAACGGATTGAGTCTGACAAGGCGACGCCAGGATCTAGGATCGAGCCTTGAAAAAATTGATTATAAGCCACTCCTAAAAAAATTAGGGCAAAGAGCTGCTCGCTCGTCTGGTGTTGTAGACTCCGACCATTCCACCGCTATCTATGTAGCTGCTACGCGGAAAAAAATGACAGTTGTTTATTCAAGGAATACGGCCGCGTCCACACACCAGCTAAATAAGCTAACCTTTACGATAAACGGAACTAAAGAAACAGTCAGCAAAACTTGGTATTAGTAGCCTGACCTTTGCTAACTTAGCATAAGCGATGTACAATTGGTGCATATTGAGGCTCTGCCGTGCACAAAAGTGAGGGTTAGCATACTGTGGGCAAACAAATCAAAAAATTATCCTTAGGAATCATAAGCTTAGTCGTTATCGCACTACTGCTGACTGCGTCGGCGATTATATTGCATCTACACAGTAGTCCCAAACAGCTTAGTCCAGCACAGATAGCAGGCTTAGCTCGCCAAAACGACTGCAGCAATAAAGCCCTGAGTGACGTTGCTAAACAGCGTCCTGATAAATCTAAGATAGACGGCTCCATAACATTGCTGAGTTACCGTGCGAGCTGTTACTACTCCCAAGGCAAATATCAGCAAGCCATCAATGAATACCAGCAACTTGAAAGATACTATCAATATAAGAATGATAAGTACATGGTCAGCACTGTGAAAACCCAGATATCCGAGCTTAGGGCCATGGCCACACATATAAAACCGGCAGCCGTACATGCTCAACCAGATGCGGACCCGGAATTGGAAAAAAGTATTCAAAAATTATGAAAAGAATCAGCAAAATTTGCAATGGTATAGGACTATTTTTAGCTATTGGGGTCCTAGGGGCCACGCTTTTAACCTTCATACTACCCCAGCAAGCTACGGCGTCTCCTTATTGTGGTGATGGGACTGCTCCTTACGGTTGCCCGGGCAAGCCCTACCCGAAGATTGGAACCATAGCCTCGGCAGGTGATGTATCGATAAGTGGTCAGTATGCCGTGACCAACAACCCGAATTCATATTTTGAAGTTACGGACGTTAATCCCGGCACAATCTCAATCAAGATAAACTATACGTGTGGCGCTGGCCAATTAGGCTTCCGGATATATATTAGAGAGGTCGGTGGATCGTTTGGAGCTGCGAAAGTGAGCCAAGATGCAGTTTGCAGTTCAGGCACAGGTAGTGGCACGAGCAACACAGCAAACTTTCCTATACCAGTAGGCAGCATTGCAGATGGGTATAACGCTGCTGAAGTGCGTGTTTCTGCTGTTAACTATGGAGGGAATGGTGGCCATTTACCGTTCAACATTATTGTGGACGGTGGTACCGAGCCTTGGATTTCATACTCCGACCAAGGTTCGTATAAAACCGTTAATCCAGATGTTCCAAGTCCTAGATCTGCTTGGTTTCCCCAGGAAAATCCGTTTGGCGTATGGATGAGTGCTGTTAACATTGGTTTTCAGGCTCCGTGTGATTTAGCTTACAGCGACACGGTCTTTCTCAAATGGAGCGGAGCTGACGACGGCGCTAGCTACCAGACAATAAACAATGACTCAAGCGATATGTATACTGAGCTGTTCGACTACTCCACCGGTGAGTCTATATGGAAGTCAAGTTACTACCCTACTTTGAACGGTCAAAACTCAACTGGACCTACAAACATGATAGCTTCTAAGGGTGTAAACCTAACAAAGGGTCACAAATATATATGGCGGTGGCGTAATGTCTCAAGCAATAACGAAATAGCGCTCTCAATTCCGTTTAGTCAAAATTCGTGGGGTCAAGACTGCACTCCGCCTACACCAACCAATACGGCACCCACTGGCACGATCTACTCGTTGCAGTGTAACTATATGAAAGGTGCGGTAAGAGATCCCGATAATACGGGCGTAGCGCTACCTTACAAGATAGTGAAGCACCAGAATAGCACAGGCACAGATACTACACTTAATGGTACGGGCGCTGGTACTAGCGCAGGAGGTGACGATGTGCCTGGTTGGGCGAACCACAGCTTTTATTACGACCATAAATTTAACCGTCTAACTTCAGACTATACATACTATCTATATACCCAAGACTGGATACCGCGCACAGGAAAACTGGATGGGGGCTGGCATCTGGTCGACCAGAAATCAGTGACCAGGGACTGTACTGCTACAGACCCGCCGCCAGTGACGTCGATTACGGGTGATTGCGATGTGGCGCATGTATATATGCAGGACGATAATTCCAGAGGCACCCTTAACTATTCGATTGCTGTGAATCCAACTGATTGGGATGGCCAGGGCGGTGATGGAACATGGCCCGGTGTATTGTATAAAGGAGTCAAGACAAACGCCACAGGGGAGAATGATGCGCCCTTTGATGTGCCGTTGCCCCATGCCCCGCTTGGTAAGGGGTGGAGAGTAATGTTTGCTGTAAATAACGTTTTGCCTGATGGTAGCAAGGATGAGGATTGGAATCATATAAAGTCCACAGAGTACACAACCGCCAATTGTTATCAAGCTACGTGTACCGCAGAGGTCGTGGGCAACGTGCCTAACGGGCCGGCCGGTTCGGTTGAGGCTGACAAGGACTTTGATGTAAGAGTTACGGTTACCAATGTAGGGCCTGGCACCCTATGGTCGACTGCGGATGACTACAACGCGAATGGCCACAATTTGTCTGTCACGCAGCCGCCAAATACGGACTTTGGAGGTAGGGGCTATATAGAGCATGATGTTGGCCAGGACATCCCGATAGGCCAGTCAAGAACGACTCCTGTTCGTTTCCGTGCACCTCACGCCAGGAATACATACAATAATATAAGATTCTACCCGGATTACTACGGATGGGGGTCAATAGGCGATGGGTGTACGGCTACGGCCAAGATATACCAGCGATTTACGATTGATCCACGTGAGGCTAGTACAGAGGACATACAGGATCCGGAGACTATAGTTTACTCTAATGTCAGTACTAAAACTTCATCCTCCTCTGATGACGTCCCAGCCTCGGCTGAAACATGGCTGAAGAGAACCAGGACAAATGGTACAGTTCAAAACCTTGGCGGCCCGAATACCACCTCGCACTCTTATGGCACGGCTAATGACAACTACACCTACACCCAGCCACCATCGGAGGTTCAGCCGGGTGACAAATACTGTGCTTATGTAACAATTACCTATGCTACCGGCTATTATGGGCCGGGCGGAGACATTGCTAACGGCCAGGCTGGCACATCGCCCAACGATTGCTTCAAGGTTGTTAACATGCCCTACACCCACTTCCTGGGAAGTGATGTGTCGGCTGGTGGTGGCTTCAAGGGCAGTACGGGTCTATGCACAACTGACCATGGCGGCA
>PFOA01000069.1 GCA_002792275.1 Candidatus Saccharibacteria bacterium CG_4_10_14_0_2_um_filter_52_9
ATGAAGTACTCGAACCGGAACTCAAGAAGCTACTCAGCAGATACAATAAACAACAAGGAAAGGAGCTAGCTTAGCTGGTTTTGCTGGGCTAGAGCCAATATTATTACCAACTTGGAGGGCCCGGTGGGACTCGAACCCACGACACCCTGCTTAAAAGGCAGGTGCTCTAACCGGCTGAGCTACGGGCCCACGCTGTGGACTGGCGAATTAACTCCTTACATTATCCGTAATTGGGGCGAAAAGTCAATCTGTTGATTAGTGTTTGCTGTGCTTGCGGTGCGGCTTCTTGGGTCGTTGCAGCCAAAGGACCAGCAGACAAACCAGTGTGGTGTGGCCGACAATCAGGTTTTGAGAGCGCTGAAGCTGAGACCATAGTGAAGTATCAACAATATTGTGGCTCAGGCCGGGAGCCAACAGCGGCACCACCAGCAAAGTACCGAGCAGACCCACGCCAGCGGCCGGGAAAACGTTCAATAGCAGGCGAAACTTGCCATGTACAGAGCGAATCATAAACAACGCCGTTAACAGAGCCGGCACCAGCAGCAGGGCGATCTTAACATTGTCGTTGTCGCTGTCGAAGCCGGCCGGAACTTTAGCTGAGAATAATTCCAGGAAGGAGTTGGCGTCCGGCGTCACAAATTGCACCAGCACATCGCCCAGACAGAGGCTTAAGAAGACTAGTGTGGCATTGCTTCTGAGGAATATCAGCGCGACCGACGGAATCAGCACCATGGCGCCTAGAATAACTTCGGGGGACATATCCCCCACTATAGCATGAGCGGTGTTAGGCGCCGATCTTGTCTTTGCGGCGAGTGGCCTTGGCGGCCATTTCTACGTATTCGATAACTTTTTCGGCAACGTTGTAGCCGGTGACCTTTTCTATACGGAAACCGGGGCTGGAATTAACCTCCAGCACCAACGGGCCGTGATCCGAGCGCATCATGTCGACACCGCAGATTGCCAGACCCATGGCCTTGGCGGCCTTTTGGGCGGTGCGACGTTCCTCAATGGTCAGCTTAACGGGAATTCCCTCGCCGCCCTGGTGCAAGTTGGAACGAAAATCATCGTCCAGGCTCTGGCGCATCATGCTGGCCACAACCTTACCGTTGACCACAAAGGCCCGAATGTCGACACCGGCGCTTTCTTTGATAAATTCCTGAACCAGGAAGTTCACGCTCTCTACATAAAAGGCCCGCATTACCGCCAGGGCCGCCTTGTGGGTTTCGGCCAGCACCACGCCATTGCCGTGAGTACCGCGAGCCACCTTAATGATCACCGGCGCGCCGCCTACCTGCTCTAACACGCCGTCAAAGTCGGCCGTTTCGCGGGCAAAGACGGTTTTGGGAATTCCGACGCCGGCCTTGGCCATAATCTGCATACTGCGCAATTTGTCGCGTGAGCGCACCAGCGAGATTGAACTGGTAGAGCTAAAGACATTCTGAGTTTCAAACTGCCGCACGATCGAAGAACCGTACTTGGTAAGATTCGAAGCAATGCGCGGAATCACTACATCAATATCACGCAGTTCCTCACCCTTGTAGCTAATAACCGGATTGCCTTTTTCGACCGTGATGTAGCACTTTGAGTAATTAATAACCTGGACTTTGTGTCCGCGCTTTAAAGCTTCTTCTTTCAGCCGCTTGGTGGAGTAGTTGGCTGGACCCTTGGAAAGAATGGCAATGTTCATAGCTGAACCTTACTTATTATTCTGGTTAACGTCAACCAAGAATCCGTGCAGGCGCAAAAAGTTGCGGCCGATCAGCATGGGGCGCTTCATGGCTGCCCGGTTAGTGAGCGTAATGGTAATCGGAAAGGTCTGTCCGAAAATCCTAACATCGGTGTCAACGGCGTAACGCGCCACCACCACGCCGTTGGAACTCTTTACCCGACGTTTGTGGTAACTATCGACTTCCAAGGTATGCTCTTTGCTACCGAGCGGTGAAAAACGCAGGTGCTTTTTGCCCTCTGTATCAACAACTTCACGGATGCGTGTAGCGTGCAGAGCGCCCGAAAAGGCACCGGTATCAACCTTGGCTGTCAGGCTTTCGATGCTCAGTAGTGGCAGATCCAACTCTAAAAGCGGCCCGATGGTTCTCGGGACGGCGGCTTTCTTGAAGGATGACCAGGTAAATTTCATGACAGGTTGCGTATTATACCATAATCAGTCAAGTTGTCCAATGGTTTTGGCTAGTTTTGGGCCTGGGTTACGCGGGTGTATATCAGATAGACTAGGCCAATAACGATCATCAGGACAGCCACTAATAGAGGTATAAAACCGTTTTGGTCGAGACGCTTATGCTTCATTTGGCCTTATTGTAGTCGATAGGCATATTTCTGCCAACACGTATCACCGCTAGCTTGGCAGGCATCAATTGTTATTTCTCGACTCGGATAACTCTAAGCTTACAAACGACACGCTGAGTCATGACAAAGGTAATGAGGTTCTTGGGCATTTTGGCGCTGTAATGCTACGCCAGACTCGAGGGCATGACTTGCCAGTTAAACTCCATGGTGAAGAGTTTGCGGTTTTGCTACCACGTACTGACAAAGCCGGCGCACAGCTTGTGGCCGAAAATATCCGGACGGCCTTTGAGAATATCCAAGAAGGTACTGTCAGCATAGGTTGCGTGGAAATTGAGCTTACCGAATCACTTAAGACCAACCTAGCCCGTGCCGATCAGGCCATGTATGCTGCAAAGAACCGCGGCCGTAACCAGGTTATCAATTATGACGACTGACGGATGCTGAGTTAGCTCGAATCAGGCCAAGCTCAAGTTAAGAAACTACCAGAGTTTGTGTTTGACTGTGTTCTGGCCGCCGAATTGCTGGAGTAGCTCCTGCTGTTGTTTAGTAAGTTTGGTGGGCGTATCAACTGTGATAGTTACTATGTGGGCGCCGCGAGTGCCGCCTTTTAGGTGCGGCACGCCGTGATTTGATAACTTAAAGTCTGAGCCGGACTGAGTGCCAGCCGGCACTTTCATGCGCACCGGGCCGTCGACAGTTTCGACGTCTATTTCGGTGCCTAGAGCGGCTTCGACCATGCCAACATGCTCTTCGCTGAGGATTAAATCGCCCTCGCGAGTGAAGTGCTTGTGGGCTTTGACCCGCACATTTACATAAAGATCGCCCTTGGGCCCATGGGCGATGGCCTCGCCGTGTTCGCGCAGGCGGATGGTGGCGCCGTCGTCTATGCCGGCCGGTATTTTAAGCTGGATGGTTTGCTTTTTAGTTTGGGTACCCTTGCCGCGGCAAACCGAGCAGACCTTTTCGGGTACTTTGCCAGTGCCATGGCATTTGTTGCAAACTGTGGCCTGCTGAATGTTGCCAAAGATAGTGCGCGTAACAGATACCACCTGGCCGGTGCCTTTACATTGATCGCAGGTTATTAGTTCGTGGCCCGGCTCAACAGTGGTGCCTTTGCAGTGTTCGCAAGTGTCATCCAGGTTGAGGCTAAGATCGGCATCGGTGCCGAATACGGCCTGCTCAAAGCTTATTTCTACGCCGGCTTCAACATCTCGGCCGCGCGACTGTCGACGCTGGCCTGGCTGGGCTCCGCCACCAAAAAAGCTACTGAAAATATTACCCAGACCCAGATCACCAAAGTCAAAATTAATGTTCTGACCCTGCGCGCCACCAAAACCATTACCGAACGGACTGCCGCCACTGCCGCCAACCCCGGCGTGGCCGAACTGGTCGTAGCGTTTGCGCTTCTCCTGATCCTTCAAAACTTCGTAGGCTTCGTTGATCTCTTTAAACTTAGATTCATCACCGCCCTTATCCGGATGGTTGGCAATGGCCGCCCGCCGAAAAGCTTTCTTGATCTCATCGGCACTGGCAGACTTGTCAATCCCCAAAACTTCGTAGTAATCGCGCTTAGCCATCGTTATATTCTACCAATCTTTCGGCTTAATTACTTCTTTGAACAGATCCAGGATTTCTTGGAAATTGCGGAATTTATAGTCGGCTTTATCCGAGGTATTCCAAATAATACCTGTTTTAAGCCCTACGGATTTTGCGGGGATAATATCTTTTTGCTCCATATCACCTATATACAGTATTTCGTCTGCTGGTAATCTGCTTAGTTCTATAATTTTCTTGTAACCTTCGGGATGAGGCTTCGGGTATTGAAGCCCGGAGGCACTGAATATGTTGGTAAAAATATCCGTGTTAATGCCCAAAGGCTTCATGGCATTCGTAGTATCGATGTATGAAAAGACTGAAATGGGCACTACCTTTGATAGGCTCATTAGAATATCTGGTACGCTCTTGTCTATCAATATATATAAGCCATTGTTCACTTCGTTGGCAATCTGACTTGGCCAAAAACTGCCGTCAAATCCGAAGGTTTGCACAAATACGTTTGAGTTACTGCCTCCGTATTTTTCTAACAGTGCGTCATATTCTTTTCTACTTTGCTCACTGTCAGCTTTACTTTTCAGGCGAGCAAAAACAGAGTAGCGCAATTCATCGTGGCGATGCTTGTCAGGGGTGGCAATTGTATCGCTAAAATCAAACCAAACGTGGTTGATGCGAGACACTGCTACTTCTCTTTCTTGTCGACTTTTTCATCGTCGACAACTTCGCCTTCGATGGGATCGTCTTTGGCGTCGGCTTTCTTGGTTTCGCCGCCCTCGCCTTCGCTCGGAGCTTCGGCCTGGGCTTGCTCGTACATCTTGGCACCGATCGGCATCAGTTTGTCGTTGAGCTCTTTGGCAGCGTTTTCCAGGGCTTCTTTATCGGACTTCTCGTCGGCCACGACTTTTTTGGCAGCTTCTACGGCTTCATCCAGGACTTTTTGGTCGTCTTCGGAGATTTTGTCGCCGCTGTCTTTTTTGAGCTTTTCGGCTTGATAGACAGCGCCGTCGAGCAAGTTGCGGGCCTCGACTTGTTCTTTGCGAGCCTTGTCTTCGTCGGCGTGGGCCTCGGCCTCTTTGGCCATTTTTTCGACTTCGGCCTTGTCTAGAGCACCGGAGCCGGAAATGGTAATGTTCTGCTCCTTGCCACTGCCCTTGTCTTTGGCGGTGACGTTGAGGATACCGTTGGCGTCGATGTTAAAGGTAACTTCGATTTGCGGCGTGCCGCGTGGAGCCGGCGGGATGCCGTCCAGGATGAAGCGGCCGAGCGACTTGTTGCCCTCGATCATGTCGCGTTCGCCCTGGGCGACGTGGATTTCAACTTGCGGCTGGCTGTCGGCGGCAGTAGAGAAAACTTCGGATTTGCTGGTAGGAATGGTGGTGTTGCGCTCGATGAGCTTGGTCATAACACCGCCCATGGTTTCGATACCCAGGCTTAGCGGCGTTACGTCCAGCAGTAGCACGTCTTTGACGTCGCCCTGGAGTACCCCGCCTTGGATGGCCGCGCCTACGGCTACGACTTCATCGGGGTTAACGCCCTTCATCGGATCCTGGCCAAAGATTTTCTTAACCTTTTCCTGGACGGCCGGCATGCGAGTCATACCGCCGACTAGAACAACAGCTTGGATGTCGCTGGCTTTGAGACCGGCATCTTTTAGGGCTTTGTCGCAGGGTGCGGCTGTCTTTTCGATCAGATCCCCGACCAGGCTTTCCAGCTTGGCGCGGCTGAGTTTATGCTCGAAGTGCTTGGGGCCTTCGGCGTCGGCTGTTAAAAATGGCAGGTTTACGTTAACTTCCTGAGCGGTCGACAGCTCAATCTTGGCTTTTTCGGCTTCGTCGCGCAGTCTCTGCATGGCGGCGTTATCGCCGGTAATGTCCAGGCCGTGTTCTTTTTTGAATTCATCAGCAAAGTAGTTGATGATGACGCGGTCAAAGTCGGCACCACCCAGGTGAGTGTCACCATTGGTGGACTTAACTTCGAAGACACCGTCACCAAGTTCCAGAATCGAGACGTCAAAGGTACCACCGCCAAGATCGTAGACGGCGATTTTCTCGTCTTTCTTTTCGGCCTTGTCCAGGCCATAAGCTAGAGCGGCGGCGGTAGGCTCGTTGATTATGCGCTTTACTTCCAGGCCGGCAATCTTACCGGCATCTTTGGTGGCCTGGCGTTGTGAATCGTCGAAGTAGGCCGGCACGGTAATTACGGCTTCGGTGACTTTATCGCCTAAAAAGCTTTCAGCGTCGCTCTTGAGTTTGCCCAGAATCATGGCGCTGACTTCTTCCGGGCTGTATTCTTTGTCGCCCATCTTTACCTTGACGCTATTGCCGCTCTTAACGATTTCGTAGCCCATCAGCTTGATATCGCGCTGGACCTCTTTGTCACTAAAGTTGCGGCCAATCAAGCGCTTAACTTCATAAATAGTGTTCTTGGGGTTGGTAACTTGCTGGCGGCGAGCCACTTGGCCAACTAGCCGTTCGCCGTTCTTATTTATTGCTACGACAGAGGGTGTGGTGCGGTTGCCTTCGCTGTTAGCTATAATTTCCGGCTTGCCGGACTGCATAACAGCCATTGCCGAGTTAGTTGTTCCTAGATCGATTCCGATAATTTTGCCCATATTATTAACCTGCCTTTCGCTTAGTTAGAGGTCTTAGTTTTCTACTACCAGTTTAGGATAATTAGCACTCGCGTGTCAAGAGTGCCAAATGTTGTTATTTTTGCCTGGTTACGCGAACCATGGCGTGGCGGATGACGTCGTTGCCGAGTTTGTAGCCAGCCTGGAGTTCTTCGCTGATGATTTCGTGCTGGCCGTCGCCTTCCTCCATGCTGACAGCTTCGTGCAGGTTGGGGTCAAAGTGTTCGCCGACGGTTTTGATGCGTTCCACGTCCATGTCAGCCAGGGTTGTTTCGAATTGCCTAACAACGCCCTGGACGCCCTTGATGTAGTCGTTGTCTTCCAGGTCTTTTGGCACATGCTTGAGGGCACGTTCAAAATTATCGATTACCGGTAAGAGATCGCTGACAACGTTGGCTTTAAGCCTGGTACGCAGGCTGGCAATTTCTTCTTCGTGGCGGCGGCGGATGTTGGTGGCATCGGCTCGTTCGCGCTGTAATGCCTGGGTCAATTCGGCGACATGCGCCTCAACCTGCTTGAGCGTGGGTTTAGACATACAATACCTCTTCGAGCTCCTGGCCGGCGCGAGCCACCAAGCCCATTACGTCGCGGTAGCTCTGGCGGGTGGGGCCGAGGGTACCGATGTAGCTGCGGTCGCTGAAGGGACTGCGGAATCGGCTGATTATAAGGGTCACGCCGGCAGTGCGGCCAATCGGGTTTTCGGCGCCGATGTAGACACTGAGCGGTTCGTTGGGTGCCGCCTCGCGCAACCATGGCTCCAGGTTATCCAGCAACTGTGCCACCTGTTGAACGTGGGCGCCGCCGACGAATTCCGGCTGGCCGAATAGGTTGGACAAGCCACTCATATACAGCTGGTTGCCGATGGTCGCCAGGCCGAGGTTATGAGTTAGCTCAACCAGAGTGTCAACGGCGTTGCGGATCATGCGCTCCGGGGCGCCAGCGCTTTGAACGCGCGAGGCCAGGGCTTTTTCGGCTCGGCGCTCAGGCAAGACAGGCTGGGTGTTTTCGACTATGGCGTTGACGTAGTAACGATAGCCCTTGTCGGTAGGAATGCGGCCGGCGCTGGTGTGTGGCTGAGTAATGAAGCCCAGGCGTTCCAATTCCGCCATTTCGGCGCGAATGGTAGCCGAACTGACATTGAAGAGTTTGGCCATCAAGCTACTGCCAACCGGGCTGGCAACTTCGGCAAACTGCTCCACAATAGCACTCAATATGTTTTGCTGACGCACCGTCATAATATCCGTATCTTACAATTTTGGCACTCGAGAGTCAAGAGTGCCAGCTTGTTAGGCGTTGCTGATCAGGTAGGCCTGGATGTCGTGGGCCAGCTGTTGGGCTACTGCGCGGGCGGCAGCTTCGTCGGGTGATTTGTGATCCGGTGAAGTTGTAACCGCCTCTACCTCGGCAACGGCCTGATCCAGGTCGTCATTGATAACAGCCACGTAGGAGTCGGTGCTTAACAGTTCGCTGAGTTCTTCCAGAGCGGTTTCCATGCGCAGACGTGAGTCGGCGGCGTCTACAACGTCGCCGTAACGGCGCTGTAAGCGCTCCTGCCAGATCTGAAAACTAGGTGGTAGCAAAAAGACAGCCATGACGTTCGGATCGAGTGCCTTGTATTCGGCTACACCCTGCACTTCTATGTCGGTCATAGCAATTTTGCCCTCGTCGTGCGCGGCCTGGATCTCGGCCAGACTAGTGCCATAGAGGTTGCCGCTGTAGATCTTGGCTTCGATCAGAGCCTGTTTGTCGAGGATTCTTTCGGCCGTGCCCTTGTCTATAAAATGATAATCTTTGCCGTCTTGCTCGATAACGCCGTGGTTAATGCGCGGCGGCCGCGTAGTATGCGAAATAATGTGATGGTACTTGCCGGTTTCCATCAGTTTCTGCTTGAGGGAATCCTTGCCGGCACCTGTCGGGCCGACCAGCAACAGAATTGGTGTTTGTTTGATAAGTTCGGCGGCACCCTCGGTCGGTTTGTAGTTGGCGAGTTTTTCGGCCAGTGTTTGATCCATCGGTTAATTATAGCATTCAGTCACGTTTGAGCATGACGGTGAAGGCTTCGGATGGGATGTCGACTTTGCCAAAGCGTTTCATGCGCTTTTTGCCCTTGGCCTGCTTGGCCAGAACCTTCTTTTTGCGCGAGACGTCGCCGCCGTACAGGCCGGTGGTGACATCCTTGCGATAGGCGCTGATGTCTTCGCGGGCGATGAACTTGCCGCCGATGGCCGCCTGCAGGGCAACCTGGAAGTTCTGGCGCGGAATGATATCTTTGAGTTTGGTAACGGTGTCGCGACCGATGCTCTGAGCCTCAGAGCGGTGCACCATGATACTTAGGGCGCTAACAATGTCGCCGGCTACGTAAAAATCCAGTCGTACCAGGTCTTCTGCCCGATAATCGTCGAGCTCGTAATTGAAGGAGCCGTAACCGCTGGTCAGGCTTTTTAGCTGGTCGTAAAAATCAGTCAATAAATTTGCTAACGGGGCTTCAAAGCTTACCAGAGCTTGTTGTTCGACATAGCTGATGTTTTTTTGCAGGCCACGTTTGCCGCTGATGAGCTGAATGACATTGCCAACGTAGTCTTGCGGCACCACGATTTCGCCCTTGATCCAGGGCTCGCGGATTTCCAGGATTTTGGCCGGATCGGGTAGTTCGGCGGCACTTTTAATATCCAGTTCTTGGCCGTTTATTAAAACTACCTGGTAGTCGGTAGATGGGTTGGTAACCACCAGCTCCAGATCGTATTCGCGCTCCAGGCGCTCGCGGATGATATCCATGTGCAGCAAGCCGAGAAAGCCAATGCGCACACCAAAGCCCAGAACCGGCGAATTTTCCGGCGCAAACTGCAGAGCCGAATCGCTGAGGTTGAGTTTTTCGATAGCGTCTTTGAGCTCCTGGTAATACTCATTGCTCTCCGGGAAAAAGCCGGCGTAGACAAATGGCTGGACATCACGGTAACCGGGTAGTTGCTCGGTGGCCGGTTGGGCGGCCAGGGTAACGGTATCGCCAACTTTGGCATCGCGGGTTGTCTTTAGGTTGGTAACGACATAGCCGATCTCGCCAGGTTGCAAGACCTGGTTGGCCTTCATTTGCGGCCGCAGAGCGCCGACTTCCAGGGCAATGCCTTCGGCGCCGGTAGCCATCATCCTTATGGCGGCGTTCTTTTTGATACCGCCATCAAAGACCCGAACGTAAAGTATTACGCCGCGGTAATCATCGTAATAGCTGTCAAAAATCAGTGCCCGGGTTTCGGGTAGCTGGGAACTTTTGGGAGCCGGCACCTGGGCAACGATGGCGTCCAGAACCTCGGGCACGCCCTGGCCGGTTTTAGCCGAAATGTGCAGGATGTCTTCGGGTTTACAGCCCAGCAGGCTGGTGATCTCGGCGCTGACCTTTTTAACATCTGCCGCCGGCAGGTCAATTTTGTTCATCACCGGAATGATGGTTAGCTCGGCCGCCATGGCCAGGTAAACGTTGGCCAGGGTTTGAGCTTGAATGCCCTGTGTGGCATCTACAATCAGCAAGGCGCCTTCGCAGGCCTCCAGACTCCGCGATACCTCATAGCTAAAGTCGACATGGCCGGGCGTGTCGATCAGGTTCAATTCATAATCTTTATACTGCATGCGCACCGGCGCCAGCTTAATGGTAATGCCCTTTTCGCGCTCCAGGTCCATTTTGTCGAGGTGCTGAGCCTTCATGTCGCGTTTTTCGACGGTGCCGGTTAGCTCCAGCAAACGGTCGGCCAGCGTCGACTTGCCGTGGTCAATATGAGCAATAATGCAAAAATTACGTATGTGATCCTGGGTCATGTCTGTCTAGTATAACAGAGGTGGGGCTGTTTGGCGTTACAAGTCAAGCTTGACGGGCTTGAGGATGATTTTGCGGATGCGGGCGAATACCGGGCGGACTTCCTCCAGGTCAAACAGCGCCGAAATACTCAGGTGAACGCCAAAGGTCACAGCGGCGATAAATACCAGCTTGGTGCCCAGGGTTAGGACACCGCGGTCATTTAGCCCCAGCGGGTAAAGGGTAATCATTATAAAGGCCGCCACGACACTGAAGCCACTGACAGACAAGATACGCCAGACACCACCAAAGAATTTGGCATCAAATAACTGGTGGTCGCGGAAAAGCATGATTACCGATAATATAAATACCTCGACTGCGGCAACAATCGACTGTGCCAGAGCAAGGCCGGCCACCCCATAGGCGTCGGGGCGAGACAGTGTATAAACCAGCGTAATGTTCAGGGCTATGGCGAACAGCGAGGCGAACAGCGGTGTTTTGGTGTCTTTTTGGGCGTAGAACCAGCGCGAAATAATCGAGTACATGATGCGGAAAAATATGGCGGCGGTCAGGAAGCCGAAAATAATGGCTATTTGCGGACTGCCGTTGGAGTAGATCAACCGTGCCAGATAACCACGCGCAAAGAAGCACACTATCACTACTGGTGCGCTAAGCCAGATCATTGCCCTCAGCACCATCAGGAAGTCTTTGCGGAACAGATCCGGCCGGCCTTGACTGAGCCGGGCGTTAAGGCGCGGAAAAGCCGCTGTTGAGATGGCGGTACCAATTAAAAGAATTGGTGCCGTGCTCAGAATAAAGGCATTGTTGTAGTAGGTGATCGCGCCGGCGCCCAGGCCGCTAGCCAGGCGTGTTTCAACAATATTTTCGATCTGGTCAACACCCTGGTCGAGAGAGCGCGGCGGCAGGTTGCGTAAAATCAGTCTAAAATCGGCACTCTGCCATGATATTTTTGGTCGCCAGTGGAAGCCGGTTTTCCACAAACCAAGCATCACAATTAGTAGCTGTACAACGGCGCCGATCAAGGCGCCAAGTCCCAGCCCGACCAAGCCAATATTATGCTTGAAAGCAAAGATGCTGATAATAATCGTCAGGTTATAGAACAATGGCGCTATGGCAAAGAAGAAGAAACGACCCATGGTTTGCTGAACGCTGGTAAGCACACCGGAAATGCTAAACAACAGTGGGTTAAAAGCTAGCAAGCGCATGATGTTGGTGGCCGTATTAAGCTGTTCGGGGCTCAAACCGGGGGCTACTACATGTTTGATTAGCGGTTCGGCGAAGATCAGCATAATCAGCCCGACGCCGATCATAAGAATTGCCAGGAAGTTCATCAAGGATGCCGATAAATCCCAAACCCCTTTGCGATCGCCCTTGTGGAACCGATCCGACAGTACCGGCATAAAAGCTACGCCCAAAGCGCCGGCGGCCAGTGTAAAAAAGAAAAAGTCCGGAATGGTGAAAGCCGCAAAGTAGGCGTCGGTACTGCCCGGCCCGGTGATTGGGAAGTTGGCATTCACTAGCTTGGTGCGCAGAAAGCCCAGTAGCTGGCCAAGAAAAGCCGTCGCCACCAGCAAGGCCGCGGCATTGCTTATGCTGATGCGGCCGGTCTTTTTATCTGGTTGGGCGGGGTTCATTCACCAACCAGTATAAAGCAGAGCTGGATTTGATAACAGGTTAAACGCTGAAGCTTTGATGAACTTCGGCAAGACATTTGTTCAGTCGCGCTTGATCACCCTTGGCAAACCAATAAGGTAGTTCTACGATCGGCAATGCTTGGGCATATTAGCCTCTGCAAGCTTAGACCTGTGAAATTGTTTTAAGAAGCTGTCAAGCACTTGGCCAATCATTTGCCTGGTAGCTGGCTTTAGTGTATCGACACTATCCTGAAGACTACGGCCTGGGACTATTTGGTAGCCAAAATACTCATTATCGGGATGTTCCCGGACGACTAAGGGAAACGTAATAGTTGTTTCAATAGTGTTTACAAACTTAAGGGCAGCAATCTCTTTAGCATAGCCTTGCTTAACCTTGTCTTTGCGAGGAAATTTAAACACATAGCTACCTTCAACTATATAAACACGACTATCCCATCCCGTTTCGTCTGTCCAGTACCCCAAAACCTAGACCATTCCAACTGAGATATGTGAGACAGTTGGCAAGCCGT
>PFOA01000033.1 GCA_002792275.1 Candidatus Saccharibacteria bacterium CG_4_10_14_0_2_um_filter_52_9
CGGCAACCAAGCGGCCAGCATGCCTTGGTGAACATTAGGCGCACCGCAGACAACCTGCACCAAGCCGTCACCATCACGCTTTACTTCTTTTGCGACGCCACCGTCATCAATCTTGCAGACACTCAGCTTGTCGGCATCACCATGCTTCTCGCAAACAACGACTTTAACGATAATAATTCCCCGGTACTTGGCACCAATATTGATAACTTCGTCGACAGCCCCCAGCTGGGCGCCGATTTTTCCAACCAGCTTGTCTGCACCGCTGGCCGTGACATCATCAGCAGTCTTATATCGCCGGTTAAACTCCCGGATGGTATTCAGGCTGATTTTCATCGGTTTCTCCTTGCCGCTAGCGCATACTGAAAAAAATACTGTTCGAGCGTCGGGTCTACAGCTTTGGTTAAAACGGATTCCGCGAATAATTCACGTGCTCTAAGCAGCTCTTTGGTACGGGGTGACTTTTGGACTGCCCAAAGCTCGGCAGTGTAATCAATCAAATCAAGACCACGATACAGAGCGCCGCGCATTGCGCTCTCGTCATGGCGCTTCTTGGCAGACAATGCCCGCCCTACCTCAGAACCGATGTTGCCCATTTGCTCAAACATGGTCATTGCCGCCCAACGCCGCTTGTCAAAAACATGATTACTCATTTACCACTCCGTGAACTAAATCGATAATGGCAGTTCTGACCTTTTCGTCGAGAACGTCTTTTGACGCATTGCCCTGGCTGGGGCGAATGTTAATCATCGAGTCAAACTCAACGAACTCGTCGGTGCCGAACTTGTCAGGGTGGAGGTTAATACCCCATACGTCAGTTTGCGCAGAGCCGTTTTCTAGCAGATAAGCCTCGCCGTCAGCGTGCATGCCCATATCCACGACCACAATGCCCTGGGCGATATCAACGTCGGCTTTTACTATGGCCTCGAACATCTTGGCAGACATTTCTTTGAGCTCAGTCAGTGATATTGTGTCGACTTGTTTCATGAGAATTGCCTCAAGAAGTCCAGGCGGCCGGATTCAAAGTGGCGGACGTCTTCGATGCCGTATTTCATCATTACCAGGCGATCGATGCCCATGCCCCAGGCAAAACCGGTGTATTCGTTGGGGTCGATGCCGGCTTCTTTGAGGACGTTGGGGTGGATCATGCCGCAACCCAACAGTTCGATCCAACCGGTACGGCTACAGATGTGACAACCCTTTTTGTCGCAGAACGGACAGCTGACGGTCAGCTCAAAAGACGGCTCGGTGAACGGAAAATAAAATGGCTGGGTTTTGACGTCCAGTTCTTTGCCATAATACTCCTGCAAAAACGTCTTCAGAGTAGCGATGAGGTTGCCGGCGTGAATGCCCTTGTCGACGTAAACGCCTTCCAGCTGGTAAAAGGTGTGCTCGTGGCGGGCGTCGAGGTCTTCGTTGCGAAAGACACGGCCGGGAATAACGGCGGCGATGGCCTGGCCTGCTTCGAGCCCAGCCTTACCGGCTTTCATTACCCGGTTCTGCATGATGGAGGTGTGAGCAGGGGCGATGAAGGGCTTGCCATGTACGTCGGTTTGGGTGGTCATGAAGGTGTCGTAATCATCGCGGGCCGGGTGGTCTTCGGGGAAGTTCAGCGAGCCGAACATGTGGTAATCGTCGTCAATTTCGCGTGATTCGACCGCCGTGAAGCCCATGCGGTAAAAAATATCGAGAATCGTCGCCAACTCGGCCATCAACGGGTGCTGGCTGCCCTGTTCACTGGGCAGTAGTTCCGGCCGCGGCGTATTGATGTCGAGCGGTGCCGTAATGTCGATCGGCGCTAGTTCTTCGGCCTCGTCTTTAGCTTGATTCAATAGTTCGGTCAGCTCGGTGCGGAGCTTATTAACAGCTTGGCCGAAGGCGCCGCGCTCATCGGCCGGCAGGGTTTTTAACTGATCAAATAAGCTCTTCAGCTCGGCACTACGTAAAACAGCGGTGTCACCCTCTTTAGCACGCTTTTTTAGATCCTCAGCCAGTTTGTGATCAATCATATCTGTAAGCTATTGTACTATATAGGTATGGCGAATTTTTCTTTTGATGTGGTGAGCGATTACGACAAGGCCGAGATGAACAATGTCTTCGACCAGGTTCAGCGCGAAATCACCAGCCGTTACGACTTTAAGGGTACGCCGGCCGCCGTAGAGTGGCTGGACGGTGATAAAGCCGGCTTCAAGGTCACCGGCAGCGGCGACTGGCAGATCGATGCCATCCTGGATATTGTCCGCAAGAAGCTGGCCGCCCGAGAGCAGAGCCAGAAAGTCATCGACGTGTCCGGCGAAGTCAGCGAAAACAACTTTAAGGCCAGCAAAGACGTACCTTTCATCAAGGGTCTGGATCAGGAAAAGGCCAAAAAAATCACCTCGCTGATCCGTGACAAGCATCCTAAGGTTAAAACCCAGATCCAGGGCGATACCGTGCGCGTTACCAGTAACAGCAAAAACGACCTGCAAGATGTTATGCAACTACTACGCGCCCAGGACTTCGCCTTCCCTCTTTCTTTTACCAATTACCGCTAGTCGCTTAAGTTATACTTAAGCATATGCAAGACATGACGGATTTGCTGGAACAGGCCAAGGCCGTACTCGATATGAACGACCGGGGTAATTACACCCAGCCGGCGCATGGACTGTATCCGCACCAGTGGCTGTGGGACAGCTGTTTTACGGCCATCGGCCTGCGGCACCTGGATGTCGAGCGCGCCCAAAAAGAGCTGATTAGCCTATTGCGCGGCCAGTGGCACAACGGCATGCTGCCGAATATTATCTTTCGCGATGAGCCGCAATGGCGCACCGATCGTAACATCTGGCGGAGCTGGCTCAACCCCCAAGCGCCAGATGATGTTATGACCACCGGCATCACTCAGCCGCCGATGCTGGCCGAGGCCATAGTAAAAGTCGGCGCCAAAATGGAGTGGCCGGAGCGCCACAGCTGGTACCGCAAAATGTACCCGGCACTGCTGGAATATCACCAATGGCTGTACAACGACCGCGATCCGCACCACGAAGGCCTGGTTCTGCAGATTCACCCTTGGGAAGTCGGCCTGGATAGCACGCCGCCATGGCTGGCCGAACTGCACGGACACCGTCTGCCGCTCTGGATCCGGGTCGTAGAAAAGACCAAATTCGACCGGGTGATTAACTTGTTCCGGCGCGATACCCACTCGGTGCCCAGCGACCAGCGCTTTCCGACCATCGAAGCCCTGGCGGTATTTGACATTCAGCGCCGCCTGAGGCGCAAGTCATATGCTATAGATAAAGTGCTCGACCACTCGATGCTAACTATCGAGGATCTGTCGTTCAACAGTATTTTCATTCGCGCCAACAGCCACCTGCGCGACATCGCCAAGTCACTGCAAGAGGAATTGCCGGCCGACCTGGTTAAGCGCATGGCCAAAACCGAAGAAACACTCGAGGAACTGTGGGATCCCTATTCCGGCCAGTACTACTCGCGCGACTTCATCACCCACCGACTGCTGAAAGTACCGAGCATCGCCACGCTGTTGCCGCTGT
Organism: Candidatus Saccharibacteria bacterium CG_4_10_14_0_2_um_filter_52_9; assembly: GCA_002792275.1. Classification (GTDB taxonomy): domain Bacteria; phylum Patescibacteriota; class Saccharimonadia; order Saccharimonadales; family UBA4665; genus UBA5150. Next base: position 3,525 of record PFOA01000033.1, read on the forward strand.
ATGCCGGTTCGATCTCTCAGGAAAAGGCCGACCAGTTGGTGAAGATGCTGGAAAACGAATACGCCTTTGGCCCGGCCTATCCAGTGCCGAGCGTACCTGTTAATTCGTTCTGGTTCCAACCCAAACGCTACTGGCAGGGCCCGTCGTGGGTCAATACCAACTGGCTGATTATTGACGGCTTGAAGCGCTACGGCTTTAAAGATCACGCCGCCGCTCTACGCGAAAGCACCATGGAAATGGTCGCCGAGAGCGGTTGTTACGAATATTTTGATCCGCTAAGCGGCGAAGGCGTCGGCGCCGAAAACTTTAGCTGGACGGCCGCTCTGGCCATCGACCTGCTCAAAACCAAAAAGTAGGCTAGTCGTCGCTGACGTTGGGGCGATCCAGCAGTAGTGGATCAACGCTCGGCTCGGTATCGGCGATTTTAACGATGTCGCGGTCGATCTTGCCCAGTTCTTTATAAGTAGTGTTGTAGTGTCCGACGGTAGTGCCTAAGCTATTGCCCAGCTTGAGCATATGGGCGTTGTGAGCCAGTAGGTGTTTTTGTAGTTGTTCGATGTTTTTGCGAATCTTTTCGGTATCGCGGTGGATCTCCATACTGCGCAGACCCTGCATGATGGTCTGCAGCATGGCGCTCAAAGTACTGGGGCCAACAATGGTAACCTTCTTTTCACTGGCGTATTGGATGAGGTTGCGGCCGCTGACGCCGCCCAGCCCCACCTTGTTGGCCAGCAGGTCGTAATAGATCGCCTCGCTGGGAATAAACATCAGGGCCTGGTCGAGTGTGCCCTTGCCCGGCAAGATGTATTTGGCGGCTTCGTCGATGCGGTTCTTGATGTCGGTTTTAAAGAGTTTTTCGAGCGGCTCGCGGGCGGCCTCTTTGGCATCGACCAGTCGGTTATAATTTTCCAGCGAGAATTTGCTGTCCACCGGTAATACTTTGTCGTCCAGCTTGATGGCGGCATCAACGATCAGACCTTCGGCCAGTTTGTATTGCAACTCATACGCTCCCGGCGCCAGCGTATTCTTAAGAATCTGCTCCAGATAAAACTCGCCGATCACACCGCGCTGTTTGGGGTTTTGCAGAACATTCTGCAGAGTCTTGAGTTCGGAGGCGATATCACCAACGTTTTTATTGGTGCGATCGAGTTCGGTCAGCTTTTGGGTAACATCGGCAATAATCTTACTGCTGGCGGCAAACTGGGCGGTCATTTGCTTGTTGCTGGTGCCCAGCTGATCGGTTAATTGCTTTTGCAGGCCGTCTTTTAACTGCATAACGCTTTTATTAAGCTCGCTCATGTCGGCTTTTAATAGTAGGCTAACGTCGGATGAAGGCCTGGGGCTGCGTAACACCATTGCCAAAAGCACTAGTACGAGAATCCCCAAAACTATTACCGCTATTATCATATTTCTATTTTAGCAGTAAGGCCGGCTAAGTTGATTACGCTGGTGCTGTCTGAGCTTCTGCTGAGGTAAGTATGCTGTCAAAGGCACTGCGAATGTTTTCGGCCGCTTCTTGCTTTCGAGTCCAGATTAAGTCTTCGCCAAAAGCCCACCAGTCATGCCAGCCCGACACGGTAGTTTCAGCCTGCTCCTCGGTACAAACGAAATGCACGTCTTCGCTATAACCAGGCCTTACGAGAGTTTGCGTGACAACTTTTAAATCGTGAGCGACTCGAGCTACCCTGTTTGCGGCTTTTAGGGGCTCATCAAACTCAAAGTTGGATGAACCCATGTACTCAAGCTGTACACCGGCACCTGCTTGCAATAACATACCCGACACCCTTGTGTCGCCACCGAAAGCATTGATGGGTATAACCCCCGGCATCGCTTCGAGACGTTGAACCGTATAAAAACTCATAAATTCACTCCCTGGTGTAACAATAGTTGATGATTAATAACTAAGGCTGTGATTTTGCAATACTAGACTTCGACGGTGAGGGCGGTCTTGAGCGGCGCCCAGTCGTAGAGCCATTGTTGGCTGGCCAGCGGCAGCTCGACACAGCCGTGCGAGGCGCTGGACGAGGCCGGGTCTACAGTGCCGAATTCGTTATCGGTGCGCCAGGTGGCATCGTGAAAACCATAGGTGCCGTGTTGGTTATCCAGGAAAGGCATCCAGTAGTGAACCGGGCGGCTCCAACTGCCGGTACTGTCGGCACCCTTGAGAGTGGTGTTAGTCTGCTTGGCGTAGATATGGTAGGTTCCGGGGGGTGTCAGGGTATCCGGCTGAGCCAGCATGCCGGTGATCACCGGCGCATCGTGGACGGTTTTACTGCCTTCGCAAGCCCACAGGTGGCGCTGGCTGACACTGACCAGGATGAATTTGCCCAGGGTATTGTTGGCGCAGTGGTTGACAACCTTTTCGGGAACGGCCACGGCCGGGGTAATAGCGGCCGGAGCGGCTTTTTGGCTGGTTTGGCCGCTGTTGAGTGGGCCGGAGGTGGGTGGCGCATCGTGGCGCAGTAGGGGCAGGACGATCAGGGCTGTCAGCACAGCAGCCGTCAGCGCCAGCTTTTTGGCCAGGGGGTGCGGTTGGCGGACACGGACAGCTTTGGGCGCCGTCGGCCGGCTATAACCGGTCGAACGGTGGCGGTCGGAATGGTAATAATTGTAGCCGACCAGGCTACCCGGCCGAATGGTTTTGTTCTCGAAGGATGCGCTCATATAGTTTTGGCCTGCTGGCATGCTACCTATGGTAGCGGTGCACTTGTTTGTTGGCTGTATATATTTTTATAGTAACGAGCCTAGTATACCATTTTCAGGCAAATCGCGACACGGCAAACATGAAGGCCGCCCCGAGTACTGTCAGGCCGATGGTGCGATAGCTGGAGTGCCGGCTATGAGCCTCGGGCAGAATCTCGCTGGCACCGATGTACAGCAGAAAGCCGGCAAAGAAACCGAGGTACAAAATCAGGCCGCCCCCCGACACCGTAAACAGTAGCGTACTAAGGGCGCCGAACACCGGTGCCACGGCATCGGCCAGCAGGAACATAAAGGCTCGGCGCGACTTGTTTTTGTTGATCAACATTAGATTTACGGTGTTCAGGCCGTCACTAAAATCATGGGCAATAACAGCGATAGCTACGGTAATGCCTACCGTAGTACTGGCCTGAAAGCCCAGGCCGATGCCAATACCGTCTAAAAAGCTATGGCCAATCAGCGTCACTGCCGAAGCAATACCGACATGTGGGTGTTTATGAACTTCGTACTCGGCCTCGTTGGTGTGGTGTATCAGGATGCTTTTTTCGATAATGTGGAACGCTAAGAAGCCACACACCAGAGCGATCATGGCCACTTCGGGGGTGCGGTGCTGTTCACCGAGCAGGCTAAAGATCTCCGGCAATAGCTCAAAAGCCACCACACCGAGCAGTACACCGGCCGTGAAGCCCAGGTAACGGTGCAAACGATCCTTGTTTTTGAGGCCAACCAGGCCGCCGATCAGGGTTGATAAGAAAGTGGCGGCAGCCAATAGTACGGGAGTCATAGGTCTAGATTATCATAAGACCCGGAACGAAATGCGCCCGGGTCGGTAGGAAGCCTCACACTTCCTAATATTCAGCTTATGCCTGCCCTTACCAAATTGCAACGTGAGATCTGTCACAATTTTTTGGCGCGAATGGCTTCGCGAGAAGAGATAAAAGAGGCCGCAATTACGCCGATGCCGGTGATGCCGGTAACGGCGTCCGGCACGTTGATAAAAATACTGCCCAGCAGGGCGACGGCCAGCACCAGAATAGCGTAGTGGGCGCCGTGCTCCAGGTATTTGTAGGCATCGAGCGTGCCATGGCGCACCATGTAAACCGTCAGGCTACGCACCCAGATGGCGCCCACGCCCAAGCCGAGGACAATCAGCAGTACCTTGTCGGTAATGGCAAAGGCACCCAGCACGCCGTCGAAGCTAAAGCTGGCATCCAGAATCTGCAGGTACATAAAGGCCAGGAAAGCGCTGAAGCCGCCGTAAACTTTTTGTTCTTTGGGCGCCAGGCACACCAGACCGTCAATAAACAATTTAATCGCCGTGTAGGATATCACGCCGAGCATGCCGGCCTGGAAAACGGTGCTGGCATCGCTACCGGCAAAATGCGCCACCAGGCTAACGATAATCGCCACCAGCAGGGGTGGTAACCAGATGGTGCCGCCGATTTTTTGCAGGCCGCGCTCAGTGCGCTTCAGCCACAACTCCTTACGGACATCGTCAAACAGGAAGTAGAAAGTCAGGGTTAGTAGAAAGGCGCCGCCAAAGGCCGAAATAGCGGCGTGGGCGGCCTCCAGGTGCTCACCGTAAACTTTGGGGTGATGCAGGGCATCGTCAATCACCTGCCCCCACGGCAAATGAGCCGTGACCATAACGATTAAAATCGGGAATACAAAGCGCATACCGACAATGGCCACCACCATGCCGACGGTCAGGAATAATTGTTGCCAGAAGCGCGATAGCCGGGCCAGAATTTTGGCATTAATAATAGCGTTGTCGAAGCTAAAGGCGATTTCGATGGCGATCAGCACCGTAACGGTGATAGCGGTGCCGGTGCCGAGCTCCAGCCCGGCAATGATAATCGCCGCCAAGGTAACAAAAAACGAAAAACGAAAATAACGAAGCATCCTGCTATCCTAACATGCCGTCTGAGTTTGCGGAATTCGGGTTCAGCGTCTGTGACGAATCAACTTCCGAACAATCACACCCCTTTTTTCGCGTTATATAAAAACCATACATAATTTATATAACGGAAATTTAACCGTTGGGTTGCATCGCGACGGATGCGGCCTCAACACGCGCTACGATAAAAGCGCTGGCTTTAGGTGATATTTCGTGTCGGGCCCGGACGGTGTGGGTGGCCACATTGGGCATTTCGGCTCCCAGCATGCGAGCCGGCTGACCGCGGATCACAAAAATGTCCAGACTGCCGTAAATGGCGTCCATTGGCACGTCGAGCTGTTTGATATCTTCATCAGTGGTTTGGTGCATGATGGTGTTTTCCAGACTGCGCACAAACGGTGTCCAGCTCTCCGGCGTCACCTCAAAGCCGACAATTTTGCGGGCCAGCCGCTCCGAGCGGCAAATGGTTTCATCGCCAAAAGTCGGCTGGTAATTAATAACCCATTCGTGAAAACGGCGGTACATATCCAGCCGTAAACGGTAGCGCAACTTGCCGGGCAAGCCTTTGTATAGAGGCATCTCGTATAACACCAGGTGCTTAACCAGATCCGGTCTCAGGCGGGTCACCCGCACTGCCACCAGACAGCCCATGGAGTGCCCCACTAGCACCACCGGCCGGTCGAATCCCACGGCCTCGATACTGGCAATCACGGCCTTGGCGTGGTCGTCGGCGTCATAACGTGGCCAAATAGGCTTGGGCGAAGCGCCAAAGCCAAGTAGGTCAAAGGCCACCACCCGGTGATTCAGCGGTAGCAGCTGTTCCACAACATTCTGCCAAACCTCGCCGCTACGGCCGATGCCATGCAGCAGCACTACCGGCGACCCAGCACCGGCGTCGACAACCGGCGCCAAATGGTAGGGTCGACCCAGTGTCCGGTGCCAAAAGCGATCAAAAATTGTTAGGGACATGGCTTACAGTATAATGGTTATGATGCACGACGGCAGTACAACGCTGATTATTTTTGAAGTCTTCCTCTTGGTTCTGGCCTCGGCGATTTGTTCCGGCCTGAATATCGCTTTCATGTCGCTCGACATGTCCGACCTCAAGCGCAAGGCCAAGCTCGGCAACAAACAGGCCATCCGGGTACTGCCGCTAAGGCACCGCACCCACCTGATTCTGGGCAGTATCCTGTTCACCAACGTGGCCGCCGTTTCGGTCAGCTCACTGGTGCTCAACCAGAAGCTGGAAGGTTGGATGGCCGGCCTGATCAGCACCGTCCTGATCGTGGTGTTTGGCGAAGTCATCCCGCAAGCCCTGTTTTCTAAAGATCCGCTGGGCTGGTCCAGCCGCTTTGCACCACTGATCAAAGTCATGGTGGCTATCACCTTCATAATGAGCAAGCCGCTACAGATATTGCTCGACCGTCTGTTTCCGCGCCAGCGTAGCACCCTGCAGACCCGCCGCGAGCTCGGACTGCTGATTGCCGAGCACCAGTTTGATAAGTCCAGCGAGCTCGACGAAGACGAGGCCGAAATCATGCGCGGCGCCCTGTCCTTAAGTGAAAAACGGGTGCGCGACATTATGACCGACATCCGCCACACCTACTGGCTAGGCTCCGAAACAGTCCTCGACGGCCCCAAAATCGATGAACTCAAAGAACAGGGCTACAGCCGCATCCCGATATTTGATGCCAAGCTTACCAAGTGCTACGGCCTACTGCTGATGAAAGACATGGTCGACATCGACTTTGACGACAACCACTACGAAGTCCAGGATCTGACCCTGCATCCCACCCAGCTGGTGGGCAGTATGACGGCCCTGGACACCATGTTCCGCAAATTCATTGGTGCCAAATCACACCTCATACCGATCGAAAAAGACGACCAGATCATCGGCATCATCACCATCGAAGACCTACTGGAAGAAATCATCGGCCACGAAATCGAAGACGAAACCGACCGCCTCAAACAGCGCGGCTAGCTAGAGGAATCGGACGGCCAGGCCCATAAGGATAACGCACAGCCCCAGTAAGCGGCGGAAGTAGTTGACGCCCCAGCCGAGCTCCATAACAGCCCACACGAACAGTGCCCCGTCGCCGACGTAGCTAATAAACTGCTCGATATTGCCGTGCGGCAGGAACATGCTGATAACCTTGGCGGTGATCCAGATCCAAAGCGCCCAGTTGGGCGATTGCCAGACCACAAAGTTGCCGTTTTTGTCGTGCCAGAATTTGCCGGAAAAGCTTTGATGTTCGGTCATTCGCCCTATTGTACCGCACCGCCGCCCAGCACAGCGTAAAAAATCCTATACACATTTTTGACAAATCTAAGATAATGTTATAACATCTGAATATGTCTATAGAGGTTTTTCACTTTTCTGCCCAGGATGAGCAGCGCCTCGGCCCGAACATTGCCTACCTAAGGAAGGGCCAAGCGGCCTTCGCGGCTGATTATAGCGTCGACCCGATGCAAATCGTGTTTGTAACTTGTAACCTCAGGGGATTAGGTGAGCTTTACAGCGTATTTATTGAAGATGTCGAGGGCAACGAAGCCGGTCTGGACATTGGCAACGCCGCGGCCGCCAAACTATTCAGCCGTGACAACAAGATTGCTGAAGTCGAACACGGCGAAACCCATGACCAGCCCTATATCAATGTCTACCGTGAACCCGCCATCATGGTAGTTCGCAACATTGGCGACACGGCCGTCCGACCAAAATGGAACTAATCTTATGGCTATAGAAGTTATCTATTTTCCCCTCGAAACCGATGAACCGGTGGATACCCAGGCTACCACCCTGAAGGTTGGTGAATCCGTATTTATGGCAGATCACGGCTCGAATCCGCTCAAGCTGATCTTTGTAACCTGTAACCAAATGGGTGTCGGCGAGATGCATACGGTTGAATTGGAGGGGATTGACCCTGAGGCCACAGAAGTTGAGATTGATCCCGAAAATTTTCAGGAGATTCTGGATTCTCAACAGAGCATAACGGCTGTCATTGGAGCCGGTAAAAAGCACGGGGAAGTGCTCACCGACCACCAAGGCATTACTTCGGCCGTGCTTATACGTAACATTGGCAACACGTCCCTGCGTTCAAAGTTAAATTAGGCTTGGTAATAACCAGCCAGCCAGGCCTTTTTGAGCTCAAGGAAACTGCCGTCTTCGATCGATAAACGGATGTCGTCGACCAGTTTGATTATGAAGTGCTCGTTGTGCAAGCTAAGCAGGGTCAGCCCCAAGATTTCCTTGGCTTTGGTTAGATGGTGCAGATAGGCCCGGCTGTAATTAGTGCAGGTGTAGCAGTCGCAATCGGCAATCAGGGGCGTAAAGTCGGCCTTGTAAGCCGCCTTCTCAATATTCTTGCGGCCCTCGTAGGTATAAAAAGAGCCGTTGCGCCCCACCCGGGTCGGCGACACGCAGTCAAAAGTATCGACGCCGTTTTCGATGGCTAAAAATATATCGTCTGGCTCCGAAATACCCAGCAAGTGTTTTGGTTTATCGGCCGGCAGTTCCTCATTCACCCAGCGCACAATGTCGCCCAGCTTTTCCTTTTCGATGGCGCCGCCAATGCCGTAGCCGTCAAACGGCAAAGCGCCTAGGTGCTTAGACGTTGAGCGCCGCAGATCTTCGTGCTGAGCTCCTTGGATGACGCCGAACAGCGCCTGGTAAGGCCGATCAGCATGCTTAGCACGTAACTTAACAAGTTCAGCGATACACCTATCCGCCCAAGCCTCCGTCCGCGCCAGAGACGAAACCTGATAGTCATAAGAATCCACCAATGAGGTCAGCTCGTCGAAAGCAAAAATAATGTCGGCCCCCACGGCGTGCTGGATCTGCATTGACAGCTCCGGCGTAAAGCGATGCTTAGAGCCGTCCAGATGCGAATAAAAGGTCACGCCCTGGTCATCCACCAACGCCAACCGCTCTTTCTTATCAGCCAGCGGCAAATCGCCCTTCATATCAATCACCTTTTTAAAGCCGCTACCCAGGCTAAGCACCTGAAAGCCGCCGCTATCGGTAAAAGTCGGCCCGTCCCAGTTCATAAACTTGCCCAGCCCACCGGCCTGCTGAACCAGCTTG
>PFOA01000091.1:0-2018 GCA_002792275.1 Candidatus Saccharibacteria bacterium CG_4_10_14_0_2_um_filter_52_9
TAAACTAACAAATACGTCCTTTCTAGAATAGACTAGTTGTTGATTATATTGGGAGCCTGACAGTGCTCCAGTTGGTGGCTCTGGCAAACGTTCTCCACGTTACCACTGTTCAAGGTGTCATCTACCCTCTGTGCAATCAGAAGAACTACATGAACAATTCCTACACCTTCTTGCTTCATTAAAGCCTGATCCAGATATGGAGAAGTTCCTCAAAGAGATAATTGTACGTGTCTGGCGTGATGAAACTAAAACACTAGGCAATAAACAGAAGAAGCTCCATAAGGTCTTAGAACAGCTTACAGAACGTCGAAATAAGGTTGTAGAGACGCTTGTTGCTGGCGAAATAACATTTGAAGAAAAGAAAGAGCAAGTTGCTAGGATAAATCAAGAAGCTGATGCAGTCCAACAAGACCTAGAAAGTATAGGCTCACTATCTGAACTCAAGGCTGATGCAATCGACTATGCAATACGCTTCATGTCAAACGCACCAAGAATATGGAGTAATGCCTCTATCGAGCATCAAATCATTTACCAACGTCTAGTATTTCCAGAGGGTATAGAATATGAGCTCATTACCAATAAATTTCGAACGCCCAAATTAAGTGCACTTTACACCTTAGCAAGTATGAAAAAAGACCCATCCATGACGAATGAGTCTCTTTTGGTGATCCCGCGGGGAATCGAACCCCGGTTGCCAGGATGAAAACCTGGTGTCCTAACCGTTAGACGACGGGACCGCATTGCGGTCATAACTGCTCAATTATATCAGATACGAAAGGTCCAAATGTTATCAATGCCGGCAGCCCGCAACTGCGTTGGCGTCCAGGCTCTTTTTTCGCTATCTCGACCTGGTGCGTTATTGGGATCGGCTATGCGAAATTTACCGTTTTTGTATGATTTAAGCACCATGTAGTGGCCAGCGCCGGTGAAGTGCCCGGGTCGAGCATGTATGATAGACAAACCCCCGAGTTTAGCTACTCTGGCGGCATCGCCAAAGTCATTGGCATGGCGTTCTTTTAAGTGATAGCGTTTGGCCGTTGCTGAGAATGCCCTCTCAGATGTACCGCTACCAATCGCGTACCACTTTGGGGTTATTTGTCGGGTAATTGTTAGAGGTGTCACTTGACGTTTGCCCGTTTCTGTTGCCACGATCATGGCTAGTACCGTTGGCCCGCAACCTGTATGAGCAATCCGCTCGCCCCATCGGAAACCATTATGATTCTGATTATAGTCAACAAAACGCCTTGGCACTCGCTCGGGCTTGGCCACGTGATGTGGTTTTGGCTTGGGTTTTGGCTTGCGGGGAGCGGGGGCTGGCGGGGTCGGGGTTTCTTCTGCAGGAGAAGGAAACGAAGAAGTAGGCTCAGTCGGAGCTGGTTTGTTAGAGCTGCTACATTCCGTGCTAGTCGTTTCACCGTTTTGAGTTGTCGTAGTACAGCTCTCACTGGTATTACAGGTTGTGGAGGTAGAACCATTACTCTGGGTTGTTACGCAATCAGCAGTAGCAATGCCTGGAGCTACCATCATTTCAGCACCTATTGCAGATATTGCGGTAACGCCAAACAGGGCTGTTTTACTACGCAAGAAAGAATAGCGGCTTGGTCTTGCAGACAAGTTTGATATGTCCGGTAGCTGTCCAGTCGTTAGCTGGGGATCATCGATACCTATTTCTAACTGAGTCATTTCAGGAACTCGAAACACAGAGAACTCCTCACATTCAATTTGTATTATACATTATTTTTTTATAAAAGTCAAGACCCCTCTGTTCGGGAGGGGTCTTGCAGGAGATCTTTGTCTTTAGAGCGGTCAGTCTGTGCTCGTTGAACTGGGGTTAGCTTAGCACAAAAACCGGTTTTACACTAGTGCTTATCCACAGGTTACTGGCGGCCGAGGCGACGACCCAGCATCCAGCGGTGGGCTACAGCGCCAATGGCAGTGGTGGCACCAAACAGGCTGGCCACTTCACCGGGGCCGGTGTCGACCAGCTTGCCGGGAGGAGGTGTGGTAGAGGTAGAAGG
>PFOA01000091.1:2025-12072 GCA_002792275.1 Candidatus Saccharibacteria bacterium CG_4_10_14_0_2_um_filter_52_9
GGAGACGTAGGTACGCCGCTTTTAAAGGTAACCTGTTTGGCACAGGCGGGACCGCCAGCCGTAACATCTGAACCGTTAACGTCAAAGTGAGCAATCGCCGAAACCGTGTAGGTGCCATCTTGGCCGTACTGGTGAGCCTGGCCAACAACGTTGTTGGTAGTCAATGAGGCTGAATTGTCGCCCCAGCTTATGACGGCATTTTTGAAGGTAGCACCGTTGGTCGCAGTAGTTGAAAAGGTACTGATCTTGACTTTGCGGTTAACGTCGGCAACGATGTTAAGAGCGTCGCAAGTGTAAGCTGGCGGGGTCGGGGTCGGTGGCATATTGACTACGACGGTCATGGTTACCAATGCCGAGTATTCGAAACAGCCTTTCCAATCACCAATGTTAGCGTTCAACACGTGATCACCATTCACGATTGAAGCACCAGGTAGCGTATTAGTCACGTAGTTACCGGTACCGTTGGGACGATAGGTGACCTGGACCGGCTGGCTGGTATCAAACTTCATGGTAAAGGGGCTGGAACCGGTAAAGTCAACAGTGTCGCTGACTGCACCAGGATTAGAGTTACTGGCACTAATGTTAGCGGCAGCAAAGCTGCTAACCTTCTGCTCAAGTGGCAGCAGGACTTGCACGCTGGTATTGTGAGCTGTTGCGGCTGCTTCACCTATGGCGTTTGGATTTGCATTATTATGAATGTAAACTCGTAGAGTCAGGCGTTGGCCGTCATGAACGGCAACGCTGTCCATGTAACCGTTGGCACTGGTGTCGCCGGCGTCCTTGCCATCAAAGAAGGCACGCTCGTCACCGTAGTTCGGTGCATTGGTAAATGAGTTGAAGGTTACATAGTCAGCACCCGGACAGTTGGTCGGTGTTATGCACTGGAAAGTCGGTCGGCTGGAGGGTGCGAAGCCAGCCAGTACTTGAGTGACTGGGGCACCGATAAGGGCGGCGACTGCCAGCAGGCTTACGAGAAACAGTTTGGGTCGTGATGTGATTTTCTTCATAGTCATATATCCTTTATTTAACCGTTAACCGCTGGTTGAGCCGGGCTAGTGCAGTAACCGAACTGGTCATTTGTGGTACTGCTGTACATGGTAGATCCGGTAGTATCCGGGTTCCCGTCGCCATTGGTGCTGTCGGCAGGGTCATAGCAAGCATGGGTTTCGTTAGCATTGCCTGTCTGGCCGGGGGTACCAGAACCACCTGTAGTTGAACCGGTAGAAGTGTTGTCCGTGGTACCAGAGCCGGCACCTGGCTCGCCGTTCTTAGGAGGTGTTTCCGGAGGAGGAGTTGCAGTAGTGCTGGTCTGGCTGGCTTCAGCACAGACAGCTTTTGCGTCAGCACTAGCCTTGCTCTGGGCTCGTCCCTGGGCTTTCAGCTTCTGTTTAGTAATGACTTCTTTGAGCTTCTTGCCCTTTAGAACATTGCGTGCCCGGAGCCAAGCCGTGGCTTTGGCCGAACCGCGGCCTTCGGCGAAAGCAGATGTATTATCTGTCTCGCATCCAGCTTTAGCATGTGCCTGGGATTTGGCGCTTACGGTCAGCATGGTCTTATTTCTATTCTTGACCCAGAACGGGTGCTGGACGACAATCTTAGGCACTTTAAAGACTGCTGCGTTACCGCAGGCTTTGCGATACCAGTGCGTTGCACCATTTACAATCACTTTACAAAAACGGGAAGTGCGGGTGTCCCGACCATATGGGTGGCCGGATTCGGTGTGGCCTTGAGTCCAGATTTTTCGCTTGGTGCCGTCCAGATTAACGCAATCACCCTTCTGTTCAGCTTTAATGAGCTTGGCTTTTGCAATGGTGCGATAGTTTTCGATTAAAGTGGCCTTACTGAGGCTTTTCTCAGACATCTGACTGCCGGCGAGCTTAATAGTCAGGCTGGTGGTCGTGCTGGTAACTTCGGGTGTACCGGTAGTTTGTGCGGAAGCAGTTTCGGCCATGCCACCGAGAGCTAAGGAGCCCAATGCAACAGCACCACCGCGGCGGGGTAATTTGTTGAACTTGTTAAAGCGGCTCCTAGCACGCTCGACAATACTGCCAGCTAGCGTCGGTTCACCAGCTAGCGTCGGTTCATAAGAAGCAGTGACTGCCTCCACAGCTGAATCGGTAGCCAAAGGATCAGCTACTTCCATAGCAGCCGTGCCAAAGGTGTCTTCTTGCATACTGTTGATTGCCGTAGGAACTTTGCCAACCATAGGAGCTGTGCAAAATGCTTGCGCAAAATTCCTGGGTTCCGGTTGATTGTTCTGCGGTATTAGTGTTTCTGCCATAATTTATTACTCCTTAATTACTTCCCACACCGCTTGTGCTTTTCAGCACCAAAAGTGTTATAGCAACAATATATCACAAGCATTATAATTTGTCAACATTATGTGCTGATAATATGCATTAGCGTCATACAACACCTCTAAACGATTTTATTAAACCGCATTCATGTCATAAAGTTGTGTGAAATTTACTACTTTTGCTGTGGTTTTTAGGCTTTGGGGGCCGATTTTGTGGGCACGGCCAGCTTGGCCTTGCTGAAAGTAAAGCCAAAAGTGCTACCCTCGCCCTCTTTACTCTCGAAGATCAGTGAGCCGCCTTGGGCGACAATCACCTTTTTGGCCATAAACAATCCCAAGCCGGTACCGTCCGGCCGAGCCTTGCGGGCATTACCGGCGCGGTAAAACTTGGTGAACAGATGGTGCTGCTCGCTCTTGGGTACACCGATACCCTGGTCAATCACCCGCAGTTCGATAGTGACCGGATTATCAACAACCTCAACTGATATCTTCTTGCCGGCTGGGGTGTAGTAGATAGCGTTGTCGGCAAAGTTCATAATCAACTGGCGGATTTTGGTTTCATCGAGCATTAGTTCGGGAAAATCTTTGGGCTTATTGTAGATCAGCTTCAGTGAGCGGGTAGCAGCTGTTTCTTTGAGTTGAGCCAGCTCCTGCTCGACAATCTCGGCCAGATTAACGGGGGTGGGATCAATCACGAATTTGCCGGTGCGCAGGCGCGAAACGTTCAGCAGGTCGGCGATCAGATAAACCATGCGCTGGGAGCTGGAGAAGGCCTGGTTAAGTAGTTTGCGCTGGTTATCGCTGATCGGGCCGGTGTCGCCTTCCAACACCATGCTGACATAGCCCTTCACGCTGGTTAGTGGTGTGCGCAGTTGGTGGCTGGCCATGCTGACAAAGTCATCTTTAGCTTCGTCTAGCGCCCGCAGTTTGGCGTTGGATTCACGCAGTTGGTGCACCACCCGCTGGTTTTCTTCGAATAGCAGTTTGTTGTCGAGAGCGACGCCTATGCTGTCGCTCAGCCGGTCAATCAGTAGAATGTCAGATTCGGCCACCTCGTTGGCCGCTGTGTAAAAGCCGGCGACCAGCACGCCAACCACCCGCCGCCGCACAAACAGCTTGACCTGATATATGGTTTTCACAGGTAATTGCTTGAGGGCGCGGTCATGCTCGGCCAGAGAGCCCTCCATGTGATTAGACAGCTCGTCGGGAGATAGATGATCCAGAGCCAGCAGTCGGTTGCCCTCGGGCGCACCCAGCCACTCATCGCTCATCCTAAGCCGCAAGGGATCCCGGCCGGTGGTCGGCAGATCGCTACCCAGGTAGTCTTTGCCGCTCCAGCCATACAGGCGTATTTCATCGGTGGCATGTGAAGTCCGCGTAAACAGTCCGATAAACGGATAGTCGGTGGCCTGGGTAATGGCCTCGGTGATATGTTCGCACACCAGCTTGAGCGAAGCATGCGATTCCAGCACCAGAGCGTCAATGTTCCTGAGCAAGGAAAGTGTCTTGTTGGTCTCGGCCAATTCTTTGTTACGCTTGTACATCTCCTGCGTGACATGCTCAATATCACGCTCCAGCTGTTTGCGCTTCTGGAACGGCGCCTTACCCACCTTGACGTCTTTTGGCATATAAACCTACAAACCTACCCAGGGGCTATCTTAGGGCCTCGGGCAGTTTACCGACCGGTAATTGCCGTACCAAGGAAGCGGCCGCTTCCTTGGAAACTTCCTTAGAAATCTGACCGAACAATTCTGAATAAACCGCTACCAGCGAATTAACAGCCGCGGCCTGGTCGCCATCAATGCTTACGTGATGTTTTGGCCAATCAATCTTCAAATGCGGCACCCGCAACGCCTGCTCAACTGCCACCGGCCCGATAATAACTTCTTGAGCCTTAATAATTTTCTCTACTATTTGGGCGTAAATATCCATGATCATACCGCCCCATCATTACTATTGGGAATTGGCGTTCGGAGAGCGTTCACTCGAACATTCTCGATCATCAGAATTGATAGTGCCATGAGACCATAAGCCATGACATACACAAAGTCGTTCGTCCCAGCGGCCTGCCAGGTATTATGGTAGTCCTGATACAGGAAACTAAAGTCGGCCACGTATTGGAGTATAAGTGCAGCTAGTAACGCCAAGACGGCGGTAAACATTTTCCCACCTGCCATCCTTTTAGCCTGGATCAGTGCTACCAAACCCAGTAAGAAATAGGACACCTGCAGCACGGGGTAGGCTACGTTAAGCAGTGAATAGATAACTCCTCGCTCATCATGCATCCCCAGGTGTAAAAAACTAAAATATACAAGCGCCATGACGAGAAGAGTTGATACCGTCCCAGCCACTAATACATAGCCTGGTCTAAAAATACTCCCTTTCACCACGATCACTTTCAGCAGATAATAGATGGCTAATGTGTAGGCTAGCCCTGTTAGTAAAAATGGCACGTCACCAACCGAGGGGTAAGCCAAAGTAACGTGACCAACTCGGAAGTAAAGAGCATAAATAAAGTGCCCTATAAACTGCAAGAGCAGACCAACCGATATATAACTGATTGTCGCGCCAAACCGACTCTTAAATAAACCCCACTTCTTGGCTGAAACTAAACCGGCAATACCTGTTGTTAAGGCGATCAAAGAATAGCTGTCCGAATAGTCATCCTTAGATAAGGAAAGATGGAAGACATTGATACAGAGCCAGGCGACAAAATAAACGACCCATAATAAGAGTGGTAAATACAGGAAAATTTTCTCGCTGTTAGTATTTTGCATTTTGGAAGAACGGCTTACTTTATCTCTTATTTAGAGTATAGTATCGCTTAAGCTTAATCAATACTGAATATGTGGCATAAAATTAAAAAAACTGACCTGACACACCTTGAGCGACACACCGAGCGCTACCCGCCTTACTGTCATTTCAATATCGTCGATCTGTGGGCTTATAAAGTTTCCTCGAATTACTGGTTTGAGGTTGGTGACACAATTGCTTATAGACTTAATGACTATGTTAGCGACTCGTTGTACACAACACTGCTTGGCAACAAATCTGCCAAGCAGGCCATTCGAATTATTTGCCAAAGCGAGCCACAACTAAAGCAATTGACGCTACGGTGCCTGCCTGAGACAACCCTGAATAGCTTAGGAAAGTGGGGGGCTATCAGCTCCGTGGAAGAGGATATTAATAACCACGACTATATTTTTGATGTGCATAGTCTTATTACATCTGGCAACGAGACCACGCAGCCCAAATCCAAAAAATTGCGTCGGTTGCTAAGGCAACACCCTGACCTTCATTACGTACTATTGCAGCCCGGCCGTTTGTCGGACCGACGCAAGTTCTATACCTTCTTCAAAAGGTGGGTGAAGCAAACCAAGGCCCAAGATTGGCAAAAAGAGTACCGAGCTTTGCGGCGAGCCCTAAAACTAAAAAATACCCGCTTGGTCTGTTTGGGGTTCTACGATGGTAGTAAATTGGTCGGTTATACCATCAACCGGCCAGAGCCAAACCATTATTATCAGGCTTATTTTGGTAAGGCCGACCGCTACTATACCTCCTTAAGCTTATTTCAAGAGGCCGCGACTGCACGCTATATGCACGAGCAGTTTGGAAGTCAGTTCATGAACCTACAACCTGATTCTGGTATTGAAGGGTTGCGCCAATATAAACATGCTCTGGGGCCGTCAAGAAAACTACGCAAGTACACTTTGGTTATAGATGCCGACCTTGTACGATCTAGCCAAGACTAGAAACCCTTGTGCTCAATTTCTGTAGGCTCAAAGTATTGCTTGGTAAAATCAACTGCTTTTTGCTCGTCAAACTGTTTGCAAGTATAGATATCTACGCTAAAAAATAATACTGGTTGTTCCCACGCATAGAAGTGTGCACCGGATGTTTCCCAGTGTATCCAGCCTGCCCAGCCAAACGTATCCGAGCGATGCGTAACTGGTTCAATGAGAGTTTTCATTGCTAGACAGTCAGAGAGTTTAGACAGGTAGTCTTTAATCTCCACGTCGCTGATAGCACGTTGCTGCATGCCTTCAATCACACAACGCTGCCGATAAATTGATGGTGCAAGATCTTTCATAATTTCCTATTTTTGTTTATGTTTGTAGCTCGCTATTTATATTATAACTATTATGTTCCATATCAAAGTTTTCTATTTCGAGCGAACTGGACAACACTATATAGGACAATGACTGAAACGGAGCCGAATATGGCCACTACCGGTGAACTTTTTATCAATACCTGTAGCAACTTATCGTCAGGAAGAGTCAGAATAGCGTACAGTAGTGGGGTAAGCAAGGCTAGGATGAGCGAGAACATTTTACCTAGCATACCCCGCCTTAGCTTATTAATAAGCTGTCGGTCTATGCTAATCTTGGATACACGCTATACTGGAGATATGCCCAAGATCGCCATCATCGAAGACGACCAAGCCATCAGCCAGATGTACCGCTTTAAGTTCGAGGGCGAGGGCTATACCGTTGAGACGGCCGAGAACGGTGTTTTGGGGCTCAAACTAGCCGAGAGCATGAAGCCCGACATTATTTTGTTAGATCTGATGATGCCCGAGATGACCGGCGATGAAATGCTCGCCAAACTGCGTGCCACCGACTGGGGCAAAGACATCAAAGTTATCGTATTGACCAACGTCGGTGAGCAGGAAATCCCTGCCAAAGTAAAAGAACTCGGCGTTAGCGGCGTCATCCTCAAGGCCGATATGACTCCTCGCCAGGTAGCCGACATCGTCAAAAAACAACTCTCCGCCTAAGTAGGCGGGTTTTGGCACGTATTGTAGATGTTATGTTTGGTTTTGCCGGGTTTAGGATTGTAACATTTTTTTGTTACAATCCGGAATCGACCAAAAAGGGCGCTCTGTAGATCGGGCATGTCATAATGGAAGTTATGAAAATTGCACTCCTGGGTTACGATGTTGAAGGCCGGGCTTCTTATGATTATTTTGCGGCGCAGGGCCATGAATTGGTTATTCATGATCAGAATCCGGCCACTGCCGTTCCCGAAGGCATAACTGCGGTGCTCGGCGAGAACTATCTTGATGGTCTGGATCGTTATGACCTGCTGGTGCGCACCGCCGGCCTGCCACCAAAGAAGATTCTAGATAAAAACCCCTCTGTCGCCGACAAAATTACCACCCACCTGGATGAATTTTTGAAAGTTTCGCCGACACGGAACATTATTGGCGTTACCGGCACCAAGGGCAAAGGCACCACCAGCACACTGATCACCAAAATGCTGGAAGCCGGCGGCAAAACTGTCTGGCTGGGCGGCAATATCGGCCTGGCACCGCTCGGTTTTCTGAATGAGCTCAGCCCCGATTCATGGGTGGTACTGGAGATGTCGAGCTTTCAGCTAAGCGACATCAAGCATGCTCCGCACATCGCCGTTTGCCTGATGGTTGTGCCGGAACACCTTGACTGGCACGCTAATGTTGAAGACTACGTGGCGGCCAAGACTCGTTTGTTTGCCAACCAGTCGGCCGATGATGTTGCCATCTACTTCGCCGAAAACGAGCTTTCCAAACAGATAGCCTCGGCCAGCAAAGGTAGGATTTTAGCCTACTATGCTCCGCCGGGCGCTGTGGTTGAAGACGGCGCTATCAAGATTGACGGCCAGGTAATCTGCCGAACCGACGAGCTAAAATTGCTCGGCCGACATAACTGGCAGAACGTCTGCGCCGCCGTCACTGCAGTCTGGCAAGAGGTCCACAGTGTGGATGCCCTGCGAGAAGTACTAACCACTTTCACCGGCCTGGAACACCGCCTGGAGTTTGTGCGCGAGCTCGACGGCGTAAGTTATTACGACGACTCTTATGGTACTGCTCCGGAAACCGCCGTTGTCGCCATGCAGGCCTTTAACCAGCCCGAGATTCTTATATTGGGTGGCCACGGCAAGGGCATACCATTCGACAACCTGGCCATAGTTGTTGCCGAAAAACAGATTAAGGGCGTGATAACCATCGGCGAAACCGGTGCTGAGATTGCTTCAGCACTACGCTCGCAGGGCTATGAAACCATTACTGCAGGAGCTGATAACATCGATGAAATCGTTCGCCAAGCACGGGAACTAGCCCAACCCGGTGATGTCGTGCTGTTATCAACCGCCTGTACCAGCTTTGATATGTTCAAGAACTATAAGGAACGCGGCGAAGAGTTTAAGCGAGCCGTGCAAGCACTCGCTTAAGTTGTTCAATTACAGCCGGCTCGGGCTGTAATATTTGCGCCCTGCCCTTAGCCAGTTTGGTTATTTCGTCTTCAATCCAGTGATAATGCGTGCAGGCCAGCACAATAACATCGGCACCGGCCGTGAGGACTTGAGTAATTCTGGAATCAATTTTTTGCTGGTCTCGCTGACCATCCTCTATCATTACCGGCCAGTCACTGCAGTCCGGTTCCAGCACTGTGATATCTTTGGCAAACTCGACTTTAAGCTGAGCGTAACGCGAGCTGGCCAGGGTAGTTGGTGTGGCGCAGACGGCAATGACTTTGGTCTTTGTCAGACTGGCGGCCGGCTTTACCATCGGTTCTATAGCCACCAGAGGGATCTTAAAGCGTTGGCGCAGCTCTCCGATCAATGTGGTGGTAACGGTGTTACAGGCCACCACAATCACCTGGCAACCCGTGTCGACAAGTTCCTGGAATATGGGCACTACAAAGCCCAGGATTTCCTCCGGCGGCCGCAGGCCATAAGGCACATGCTTGCGGTCGTCGCGCAAAATAACCTCGTGATCGGGCAAAGCGGTACCAATAGCGTTGGCGACAGACAGGCCGCCGACACCGGAATCAAAAACGCCGATTTTCACGCTAAGCTTTCTTGGCTGAGGCTACACGCTGAGCAGCCCGTATAGTGTTTTCAAACAGTGCGCATACCGTTAATGGGCCCACGCCGCCTTTAACTGGCGTAATGGTCAGGTCGTCGCGGCTTTCATAAACATCAGTCGCCACATCGCCAACGGTTTTACCGCCTTCGCTAGCCACGCCAGCGTCAACAACTACAGCTTTCTGTTTAAGAATGTCGGCTGTAATCAGGCCGTGAACGCCGGTAGCAGTAATAATAACGTCGGCTTTGCTGATCTCGCCTGGCACGTCAGGAGTTTCCTTAACCAAAACACGTGGTGTAATACCGGCTGATAGCAACATTTTTTCTAGCGGTGCGCCCACCAGCTTGCCACGGCCCACAAGTACTACATCCTTGCCCTTAAGCTCGATGTTATAACCCGCCAACAGCCACATAATTGCCAGAGCAGTAGCTGGCTCAAATTCCGGATTGGATCCCAAACCGTCCACGTCTTTATGGGCTGGAACCAGGCTCAGAACATCTTCAGTCTCGGTAGTATCTTCTAGAGGAAGCTGTACGATAATGGCATGCACGCTGTCATCGGCAGACAGTTCTTTTAGGCGGTTCCGGACTTCATTTTGAAACACGCGATGAACATCAACACTGATCAATATGTCAGCACCGTATTTTTGTTTCATACGGACGTAGGTATCGATCACCGGATTATCTATGGTAAGCACAATTGCCAGCTTAGGATTGATGCCATGAGCCTGGCGTAAGGCACGCACTTGGGCGCCCTGCCGCTCCTTGATATAACCGGCGAGATCTCTTCCGTTGAGTAGTCGCATTACCTACAGTATAACTTATCTGTTTGCATTCAGCAGTAACCTGAATTCTAAATCTTAAACGAACACCTGGCCGCTTAAGTTGTTAATCTCACTGTAGAATAC
>PFOA01000036.1 GCA_002792275.1 Candidatus Saccharibacteria bacterium CG_4_10_14_0_2_um_filter_52_9
AATCTGCAATCTCCCGGCGCGCGGAGCGCCCCTGCGCCACGACCTGCACGCCGAGAAAATCCTGTGGCACCTGCAAAGGCAACTCCGCGGTGGCAATTGGAACAATGGCACGAATGCCGGGGCATTCACGTTAAATCCGGGCAGTGCGCCGGCGGCTACCTACTCCGACGTTGGCTTTCGGGTTGCCAGGAGCTTCAGGTTCCACCAGGAGTTGGTTTTACCGGTTTCTGGCCGCAGGAATGGCGGTCAATCACGGTTACTGCCAGCGTGCATGATGATCTCCCGTTTGCGCTGTCCCGGCCGGTGTCATGCACCTGTTGCGACTGGTCATCAAGGCCAACTATTCCTTGACCAAAGCGGCATTTATTTCAGAGGCAGTGGTTGAGTATGAGGTACAACGGGTGTTCTTGCGCCTGGCCTTTGAGCACAAACTGCTCAGTCCCCGACAGTTCGCCTATGGTTCAGCCAAGCTCGACGAAATCGGCCGCTTACTGCGCGGTTGGCAGGCGAACCGGCAGAAAATCCAGCCTTTTCCATTAGAAAGAAAAAGTCTTGGCGGGGGAATCTCAAAAAGGCAAAGGGCGGTTTTTCTGGCGGGGCGCGCGACAGCTTTGCTGGCGCAGGTGTCGGGGCTGAGCTTCAGCACTTCATGCTAAAATGGGTTTGGATTTCGTTGTAGAAGTCCACCAAGATAGCTATGAAAAATCGTAAACCCATCAAGCCCAAGAGCAAACGCAACGGCAACCTGTTCGATGCCTGGAGTGTCGTGCACCTGATGACGGGTGTGTTGTTCGGCTGGATAATGCCGCCGTTTACCGCCCTGGCTATAATGGTGCTCTGGGAACCGCTGGAAATCCTGGTATTGTCGCCGTTGTTGGCCAGGCAGGGCATTACTTTCGGCTATGAATCGCTGCGGAATTCTCTATCAGATATTTTCTTCGACGTCGTAGGCGTGGCACTTGGCGCCTGGCTGTTGACAGAAGTAGCGGCCGCGCCGTTCCACGTTTTTTAACTTCATGAAAAAGCTTCATTTAATATATATTCCCGGGCTAGGCGATGACGATCCTGGCGGCCAGCACTGGGCGGTAAATACCTGGCACTGGTGGGGCGTCGAAAGCGAGTTGTTCCAAATGAAGTGGGCCGATGACGTGAAATGGGAGGTCAAATTTGGCCGGCTACTCGCCAGAATCGACGAGCTGATTAAAGATGATAGGACTGTGGGATTGGTGGGTGCCAGTGCCGGAGGTTCGGCCGTCATTAACGCTTTCGCTGCCCGTAAAGACCGCGTTGTCGGTGTCGTACTGATCGCCGGCAAGGTCAACCGCCCGGAGGCTATCGGCGCCCGTTATCGCCAAAATAACCCCTCATTTATCGAATCGGCCTACGCCGCCCCCTTAGCGCTCAAGACGCTCAATGCCAAAGATCGCCGGCGTATCCTGTCGCGCTACGCCCTGGCGGACGAAACAGTTTACAAACCTGATAGCCGCATCCCCGGCGCCCGCAACCGCCTTAGCCCCACCATCGGCCACGCCCCGACAATCGGCCTGCAATTAATCATTGGCGCCCCCAGCTTCATCCGCTGGCTCAAACGCCAAGCCAATTAAGCTATAATGAGGGCATAATGGCACTATCAACCCAACCCTATAAAGGCGCGCGTGACTTTTACCCTGAAGACAAGCGCTTGCAAAAGTATATGTTCGCCAAGTGGCGCCAAGTCGCCGAACGCTTTGGCTACGAGGAATATGACGCGCCGATACTGGAGCCGTTGGATATCTATCTGGCCAAAACCGGCGATGAGATCGTAAACGAGCAAACCTACGCTTTTGAAGATCGTGGCGGCCGCAAAGTGGTCATCCGGCCCGAAATGACCCCTACGGTTAGCCGCATGGTGGCCGCTCGCCGGCAAGAGCTGGGCTATCCTCTGCGCTGGTACAGCATCCCCAACCTCTGGCGATACGAGCGTCCACAGCGTGGACGCTTGCGTGAACACTGGCAGTTGAATGTTGATATCTTCGGGGTGAAAGACACCAGCGCCGAACTGGAGATGATCATCTTGGTGGACGCCATTTTCCGGTCGTTTGGCGCCAAGTCTGATATGTACGAGATCCGGCTCAACGACCGCGTCCTGGTGGACTATCTATTGGCCGACTACCTTGGTTTGAACGAAAAATCCCGGCAAACGGTCTCCAAGCTGATCGATCGCATGCCTAAGATGTCGCGCAGTGTTTTCATCAGCAAAGTCGATGAGTCCTTGACCGCCAAACAGCGCGAAGCCGGAGTAACCGAAAAACTGCTGGCTCTGCTGGACGCCAAAAAACTGCAGGATTTGCCGGCTGAGGCCCAAAAACAACCATCTGCTCAAGAGCTAAAAACCGTGCTCGACCAACTCAAGGCGGCCGGCATCAAAACCGCCCGTTTTGACGGCACGCTGATGCGCGGCTTTGACTACTACACCGGCGTTGTCTTTGAAGTTTTTGATACCAACCCGGAAAACAACCGTTCTCTGCTCGGCGGCGGCCGCTACGACGGTTTGGTCGGCCTGTTCGGCGTAGCACCGGTACCCACCGTCGGCTTTGGCTGGGGCGATGTTACGCTGGCCAACTTCTTGGAAACCCACCGCCTATTGCCGGCTCTTCAGCCCGAAACCGATGTTTACGTGGCCTTAATCGGCGATGTCTCGCATCAAGCTACTCCTATCGTGGCAGATCTTCGACAAGGTGGCCTTAATGTTGCAGTCGGCGCGGCCGGCAAAAAAATCGGCGATCAGCTCAAAAACGCTGACAAGAAGGGCATTGAGCGGGTCTTGATAATTGGTGAAACAGAGCTCAAAAACGGTATGTTTACCGTCAAAAACCTGAAAACCGGCCAAGAAACCAAAGTCGCCGCCGCCAAGCTCGCCAAAGCTATCAAAGAGGCCTGATGCGCGCTGTAAATCATGCTCTAACCGGTGCGCTGATCGGCCTGACAGTTGCTGAGCCAGCCGTTGCCGTGCCGGCGGCCGTGGTTTCGCATTACATTTGTGATGTTATTCCGCATTACGGTAGCTCGCAGAAGGGCGATACGTCGCTGAGGGCGTCATCATTTCGCAGTGGCTTATATATTGATGCCGCCCTTTGCCTTGGCATAGTGGTTCTGCTGGCAGTGCGCCAGCCGTCTCATTGGTTGCTGGCCGCTGTCTGTGCTTTTGCGGCCGCCGCGCCGGATCTGCTTTCCGCCAACCGCTATTTCAAAGTTGTGGCGCGTAAACGCTGGCAACCGAATCTTTACAGCCGGTTTGCTACCGGTATTCAGTGGTTCGAGCGGCCAATCGGTGCGGTCGTCGAAACTGCCTGGCTGGTCGCCACTATTATTATCTTGTGGCCGTTCATTCGTTAAGTTTTTACCCGACCCTTCAAATTAGCGTTATATAAATTCTATATGGTTTTTATATAACGCAAAAATAGACAGTCACAGTCTGGCAAACCCTGGCTATATCTGTTAATATAGACGACTATGCAGATTAAACGTGAGCAGATAAACCCCACTACCGTTAAGTTAACTATCATTGCCGAGCAGGCCGAGCTCAATACCGTCAAAGCGCATGTTCTAAGTAAATTGAGCGCCAATGTTAAAGTTCCCGGCTTTCGCCCCGGTAAGGCACCGGCCAATATTGTCGAGAAAAACATCGATCCCACCGCCTTGCAGTCCGAATTTCTGGATCATGGCATCAACGACCTGTATGTTGAGGCCGTTCAACAGCAAAAACTGCGGCCGGTTAGTCAGCCCAAAGTGGCCGTCACCAAATTCGTACCTTTCAGCACCCTGGAATTTACGGCCGAGGTTGAAACGGTCGGCGATATCAAATTAGCCGATTATAAGAAGATCAAGCTGGCGGCCAAACCGGCCGAAGTCACCGCCGCCGAAGTCACCACAGTTATAAATAACCTCCGCCAACGCGCCGCCACCAAGCAAGACGTTCAGCGAGCCGCCAAACCGGGTGACGAAGTCGCTATTGATTTTAAGGGCACCGACGCTAAAACCAAAGCACCAATCGACGGTGCCGACGGCACAGCCTACCCGTTGGTACTGGGCAGTAAGAGTTTCATCCCCGGCTTCGAAGAAGAACTTGTCGGCCTGAAGGCCGGTAGCGAAAAGTCGTTTGTGATTACGTTCCCCAAAGATTACGGTGCTACCGAACTGCAGAGCCGCGAGGTCAACTTTGACGTCACGGTTACCAAAGTTAAGGAATTAACCGAGCCCAAGGCCAATGATGCTTTTGCGGCTACTGTCGGGTCGTTCAAAACCCTGGCCGAGCTTAAAGCCGACATTAAAAAACAGCTGGCCGCCGAAAAGCAACAGGAAGCCAACCGCACTTTCGACAATGAATTACTGCAGAAGATTGCCGCCAAAAGCGAAGTCGCCATTCCCAAATCACTGGTAGATGAAGAAATCGACCGCATAGAGGAAGAAGAAAAGCGCAACACCGTTTACCGCGGCCAGACTTGGCAGGAACACCTTGATGCCGAGGGTCTGACAGCCGAGGAACACCATGAAAAACAACGCGAGGGTGCCGAACTGCGCGTCAAAGCCGGCCTGATCCTGGGTGAAATTGCCGAAAAAGAGCAGGTCAGCGTCACGCCCGAAGAACTGGAGATACGAATGCAGCTGCTCAAAGGCCAGTATCCCGACCCGGCCATGCAAGCCGAACTCGAAAAGCCCGACAACCGCCGCGACATCCAGTCCCGCATGCTGACCGAAAAAGCCCTGGCCAAGCTTCGCGATTACGCCGCATCTTAGCGGCCGCCAACGCTCTTGCAAATTAAGTAAAAAGTGTTAGTATAAACACATGAATGATTTGGAAAAGGGCCCCGAAAAGGGCGTATTAGATAACAACCTTACATATGGCACCGCACTTGCTGGTTTGGTTGCGCTGGCTGCAACCGGCGTTGAACTGATTGCCAATTCAGGTTTTGACTCCTCTGACGATACCGATAAACTCGGCCTCTATGGCGTTGCAACCGGTGCCGGCCTACTGGCAATAGCCGGCTACAATGCGCTCAAAGAAAAGATAACCAGCCGACGCAACGGCCAGGATTAGCACTCTTGACTAGCGAGTGCTAGTTATTTATAATAAATGGCATGAGCGTACTCATACCAACTGTCATTGAATCCGAAGGCCGCTACGAGCGGGCTTATGATATTTACAGCCGCTTACTTAAAGACCGCATCATTTTCCTGGGGAGCGACGTTAACGAAGCTACCGCCAATATAATCGTCGCCCAGCTGTTGTTCCTGCAGGCCGAGGACGCCAAAAAAGATATCTTCTTTTACATCAACAGCCCCGGCGGCAGTGTCTACGATGCCTTGGCGATTTACGACACCATGCAATTCGTGACCAACGATATCCAGACCTTTGGCGTCGGTGTGCAGGCCTCCGCCGCCGCCTTTCTATTGAGTAGCGGCACCAAGGGCAAACGTTTCGCCCTGCCTAGTTCAACCGTAATGATCCACCAGCCATCCAGCGGCACCCGCGGCAAAGTTACCGATCAAGAGATCGACTTGCGCGAGTCACTGCGCATCAAGCGCTTGCTGGAAGAGATTATGGCCAAAAACACCGGCCAAAAACCCGAAAAAATCCACGAAGACATGGAGCGCGACAAGTGGCTAACCGCCGAAGAAGCCAAGCAATACGGCATTGTCGACGCCGTCATCACCAATCCGCCCAAAAAAGCTTAGTTGACATTAAATCGGCTATAGCTCACAATAGTATCTTAAGAAGTAGTGTAAGCTCAGGGTGCTTATGATTTATATCTAGCCCAATACCCCTGAACTTAGGATCTTCGGCCGAATTCAAAAAATAACAAACATCACGGTACAAAAATCAGCGGGCATTTGCTGGTTTATGAAAATCATCACTATATAAACAGGGGTTACTATTGCGTATGGCTAAAGCACAGATCACCAAAGCTACAAAATCACAACGAGTATTTTTTACAAAAACCGATGACAACGCTTTGCCGTTGCCCAATCTGATAGACCACCAGAACCGTTCATTCCAATGGTTCGTAGAAGAAGGTCTGGGCGAGCTCCTGGCCGAAATCAGCCCGATAGATGACTACACCGGCGGCAAACTGTCCCTGCGTTTCAAAGATTATCGCTTTGGCGACCCCAAACTTACCGAAGCCACCGCCCGCGAAAACAACGTTAGCTACGACGCACCCCTGATGGCCAACGTCGAGCTAACCAACAAGGTTACCGGCGAAGTCAAAGAGCAAGAAATTTACCTCGGCGACTATCCCTGGATGACCGTCCGCGGCACCTTTGTGATTAACGGCGCCGAGCGCGTAGTAGTTAGCCAGCTGATCCGATCGGCTGGCGTTTTCTTTACAGCCGACCCCCATGGTGCCACTAATTTTTACGGCGCCAAAGTTATCCCTGGCCGTGGCGCTTGGTTAGAATTCGAAACCGCCGCTAATGGCGCTCTATATGTAAAGATTGATCGCAAGCGCAAGCTGGCCGTTACCACGCTCCTGCGCGCCCTTGGCGTCACCGAGACCCAAATGCGCGAAACCTTTAAGCATGTTGATACCGGCCCCAAGAGCTATGTCGAAGCTACCCTGGAAAAAGACCCTTCAAAGGGTCAGAACGACGCCCTGATTGAGGTTTACCGCCGTTTACGCCCCGGTGACCTGGCTACCGTCGATAACGCCAAATCATTAATCGAAAACATGTTCTACAACTACAAGCGTTTCGACTTCAGCCGCGTTGGCCGCTACAAGATCAACAAGCGCCTCGATCTCAAAGTGCCCAACACCCTCGAAAACCGCGTTATGCGCCTCGAAGACATCCAAGCCATCATTGCCGAGCTGATCCGCCTTAATAACACCCAAGATCCGGCCGACGACATTGATTCGCTAGCCAACCGCCGCGTCAAACTGGTCGGTGAGCTGGTTCAGCGCCAATTTCGCATCGGCTTGCTACGCATGGAGCGTAATACTAAAGACCGTATGTCGATGAGCGAAATCGAAACCGTTACCCCCGGCCAGCTGATCAACGCCCGCCCTATTGTGGCCGCGGTACGCGAATTCTTTGCCAGTTCACAGCTTAGTCAGTTTATGGATCAGATCAACCCGCTTTCCGAGCTGGCTCACAAGCGCCGCCTCAGCTCGATGGGCCCCGGCGGCCTGAGCCGCGAACGCGCCGGCTTTGAAGTCCGCGACGCCCACGCTACGCACTACGGTCGCATCTGCGCTGTCGAGACACCCGAAGGTGCCAACATCGGCCTGGTGCTTAACCTGGCCAACTATGCCCGTGTTAATGACTACGGGTTTATAGAAACTCCTTACCGCAAGGTAATTAACGCCGCCACGGCTAAAGATGCCGTCGGCCACATCGCCGCCGAGAATCTAAACGACGCCAAGGGCAAGACTATTGTTGCTGCCGGCACCAAGATTACTGCCGCCACAGCCGCCAAACTGGCCAAGGTTGACGGCAAGGTCACCTGGCCGGTCAAGGCCAAGGTTACCAACGACATCATCTACCTCGATGCTTTCGCCGAGGAATCGGCCATAATTGCCGGCGGCGGTAGCGACATCGACGCCAACGGCTATTTTGTACAACATCGCGTCAGCGCCCGCTCACAGCTGAAATCCGGTGAAGTCGACGCCAACGATGTTACCCATCTGGATGCTTCGCGCAACCAGATTATCGGTTCCAGCGCCGGCCTGATTCCGTTTATTGAAAAGAACTACGTCTACCGCTCATTAATGGGTAGTAACCAACAGCGCCAAGCCGTACCGCTGATCCAGCCATCCAGCCCGATTGTCGGTACCGGCCTGGAGGTTGAAGCCGCCCGCAACACCGGTCAGGTCATTCTGGCTGAAGCCAGCGGTGTGGTCACAGCCGCCTCGGCTCAAGCCGTGGTAGTGAAATACAAAACCGGCAGCGTTACTTATGAGCCGCAACGTTTTATCCGCAGTAACGAAGGCACGTCTGTAAACCAGAAAGTCGTAGTTAACACCGGCGACAAGGTTAAGGCCGGCGATGTCCTTATAGAAGGCATGTCGATCGCCGATGGCGAGCTGGCACTCGGTAAAGACCTGATCGTGGCCTTTATGCCCTGGGCCGGTTACAACTTTGAGGATGCCATCATCATCTCGCGCAAATTGGTAGAAGATGACACTCTGACCTCGGTTCACATCGTTGACTTCATGATTGAAGTCCGCGAAACCAAGCTGGGACCCGAACTTGTCACCTCCGACATCCCTAACGTTTCCGAAGAAACTCTGCGCCACCTCGACGAAGACGGCATTGTCCGCATCAGCGCCGAGGTCCATCCCGGCGACATCCTGGTTGGTAAAATTACGCCTAAGGGCGAACAGGAACTGTCCAGCGAAGAACGCCTGTTGCGCGCCATCTTCGGCGAAAAAGCCAAAGAAGTCCGCGATACCTCACAACGCATGTCTAACGGCAAGCATGGTAAGGTTGTGGGTGTCAAAGTCTTCAGCCGCGAAAATGGTCATGAGCTTAAAGCCGGTGTCATTATGCAAATTCAGGTCTTTGTGGCTCAGATGCGCAAAATTGCCGTCGGCGATAAACTTGGCGGTCGCCACGGTAACAAGGGCGTTATTGCCCGAATTCTGCCTATCGAGGATATGCCTTTCATGGAAGATGGCTCGCCGGTCGACATCGTTCTTAACCCGCTCGGTGTGCCATCGCGTATGAACGTCGGCCAGCTGTTTGAAACGCACCTTGGTATGGCTGCCAAAGCCCTAGGTATGAAAGTCGCCAGCCCGTCGTTCAACGGCGTACCGGTTGCCAAGATTCACGAACTGCTCAAAGAAGCCGGTCTGCCCGAAGACGGCAAGCAACAGCTATTTGACGGCCGTACCGGCGATGCCTTCAACGAGCGCACCACCGTGGGCTGTATGTACATGATTAAGCTCAACCACATGGTAGCCGATAAGATCCACGCCCGCAGTACCGGCCCTTACACCATGGTTACCCAGCAACCGCTGGGTGGCAAAGCCCAAAACGGCGGCCAGCGCTTCGGCGAAATGGAAGTCTGGGCTCTGGAGGCCTACGGTGCCGCCAATACCCTGCAAGAAATGCTAACCATCAAGTCCGACGACGTCTACGGACGCAGTAAGGCCTACGAGTCGATCATTAAGAAGACTCAGATTGTCGGTCCGAAGGTTCCGGAAAGCTTCAACGTGCTGGTTAAAGAGCTCCAAGGCCTTGCCCTTAAAGTCGACCTGGTTCATTCCGATACTGTAGTTGATGCCGAAGCCGTCCTGGCCAGCAACATTCACGAAGAAGGCACCCATCCGGTGGAAGTCGATGTGCCGCAAGATGCCATATCCGATATTGACGTAACCGAAGAAGGCACCGGCGGCGACGATTTCAGCATCGTTGATGTTGACGAAACCGGCAGTGCCGATGCTCAGGCCAACGCTGAGGATCTTGCCACAGTGACTAAAGAAGGGGAGGAGTCCTAATATGATGCCGCAACGCTATTCCAACACCGGTACCGATATCGCTGATTTTGACGCTGTCCGCCTAGCCGTGGCCAGCCCCGAAGATATCCTCGATTGGAGCTATGGTGAAGTCACCAAGCCCGAAACCATCAACTACCGCACCCAAAAGCCGGAACGCGACGGCTTGTTCTGCGAATGCATCTTTGGCCCGGTTAAAGATATCAACCCCCACGACGCCAAATACAAGGGTGTCCGCAGCCGCGAAGCCGCCGTCGACAAGAACGGCGAACTGGTTACCCGCAGTATTGTCCGCCGCGAACGCATGGGTCACATTACTCTGGCCGTGCCGGTTTCACACATTTGGTTCCTGCGTGGAACCCCCAGCGCCATGGGCTTATTGCTCGGCCTGACTGTTAAGAACCTGGAACACGTGGCCTACTTTGCCAGCTACATCATTAAAAGTGTCAACATCGAAAAGCGCGACCAGCTATTGGCCGACAAAGAAGCCGAATTCGCCGCCGCCAAAGAAGCCATCGGCCTGCGTTTCGCCAAAGAAGCCGAGGCCGAAGAAGCTAACGTTAAGGCTCTGGCCGAAATGCAAACCAAAGAGCTCGAAGAGCTTACTAAAGAGTTTGACCTATACAAGGATCAGCTGACAGCCCTGAACCCGCTGAGCCTGATTAACGAAACCGATTACCGCAATCTGCCGGATAATCTGCGCAGCCTGGTAACCGTTGGCATGGGCGGTGCGGCTCTAAAAGACCTGCTGACCGCGATCGACCTCAAAGACTTAATTAAAGACCTGCTGGCCGAGGCCGAAGACGCCAAAGGCCAGCGCAAGAAGAAGCTGATGAAGCGCCTGCGCTTGCTGGAAAGCATGGATCGTGCCGGCATTAAGCCGAGCAGTATGTGCCTCAGCACCCTGCCGGTAATTCCTCCGGATCTGCGCCCCATGGTCCAGCTAACCGGTGGCCGTTTTGCCACCAGCGACCTCAACGACCTCTATCGCCGCGTCATCAACCGCAATAACCGCCTCAAAAAATTGATGGACTTGAACGCTCCCGAAGTCATTCGCCGCAACGAGCAACGCATGTTGCAAGAAGCCGTTGACGCCCTGATCGATAACAACAGTGCCCGCAGTGGCCGCGCCGTAGCCGCTACCGGCCAGCGCCGCCGCCTCAAATCCCTTAGCGACATGCTCAAGGGTAAGCAGGGTCGTTTCCGCCAGAACTTACTAGGTAAGCGAGTAGACTACTCCGGCCGCTCGGTGATTGTAGCCGGACCGGAACTCAAGATTAACCAGTGTGGACTGCCCAAGATGATGGCTCTGGAACTGTTCAAGCCGTTTGTAATAGGTGAGTTGATTGCCCGCGAACAGGCTCACAACATCCGCAGTGCCTCCCGCCTGATCGAAATGGGTGAAACCAGCGTCTGGGATGCCCTGGACGAAGTAATTAAGGGCAAATATGTCCTTTTGAACCGCGCCCCATCGCTACACCGCCTCAGTATTCAGGCCTTTATGCCGGTGCTGATCGAAGGCCGCGCCATCCAGCTTCACCCGCTGGTTTGTAAGGGCTTTAATGCCGACTTTGACGGTGACCAAATGGCTGTCCACTTACCGCTGAGCGACAAGGCCCAGGCCGAAGCCCGCGACATCATGGCCGCCAACCGCAACCTGCTTAAGCCGGCCGACGGTTCGCCGATCCTACACATTGAGCAGGACATCGTCCTTGGTTGTTACTACCTGACCTACGAACGTCCCGGTACCACCGAAGCCCGTAAGCCTGTTGCTTACTCCAGTCTGGACGAAGCCCTGATGGCACTCGACGGCCGCAAGATTACTCTGCAAAACATGGTACGCCTACCGTTCCGCGGCAAAATCCGCGAAACAACCCTTGGCCGCCTGCTATTTAACGAAATCCTGCCCGAAGACTTTGTCCTCCAGGACGAAACCATGACCAAGAAGCGCCTGCAAAAGGTTATGGCCAAGGTTTACACCAAGTACGGCCAGGAAAAGACCGCCGAAATCGCCGACGACCTCAAAGACCTCGGCTTTAAATACGCCACCATTTCCGGACTCAGCATGGGCATGGGCGATTTTAATCTGATTACCGGTATGCAAGAAGTGCTTGATGCCGGCGAAGTTCGTGCCGCCGCCATCTCAGACCAGTACGACGAAGGTTTCATTACCGAAGACGAGCGCCACCGCTTAACCGTCGACAACTGGACCAAGGTAGAAACCAAGGTCCTCGACATGCTCAGCGAGCAAATGGTCGGCCAGGATTCATCTATGGCTATTGCCATTAACTCTGGCGCCCGAGGCAACATTTCTCAGCTAAACCACGCTGTTGGTATGCTTGGCGTGCTGCAGGACGCTGGTGGAAACGTCATAGAGCTACCGATTAAGTCGGGTTACATTAATGGCCTGAACCCGCTGGAATACTTCACCGGTACTCGTGGTACCCGCAAAGCTTTGATCGACATCGCTCTTAAAACCGCCGATGCCGGCTACCTGACCCGCCGTCTGGTGGACGTTTCACAAGCTGTCTTCACCATTAACGACGACACCACCGACCCCGGCTTTGCTATGTTACGAGCCGACGCCACATACATCGGTGTTTCCTATGCCTCACGCCTGACCGGCCGCTTTGCCGCCGCTACCCTCAAG